>JABIVN010000286.1 GCA_018667205.1 Gammaproteobacteria bacterium
GAAGTGTTTACGACGTCTGGCGCCCTGTAACCTGTCAGTCCTGCCAGACACCGTAGATGTTAATCTATCTGAAGATGGGCGTACCCGATGCTGCTTCCTCAGTTCAATGCGTTACCACTTTTCCCAATGTACGCTGCTAGCGACGTTCTCTCGTCTTGGGCGTCCCCATTGTCCCTTTGGGTAGCCGACAGGAATAAGCGCGACGCTGCCCACTTCCTCGGGCAGGCCAAGAATTTCTTTAACGGTTTTGACCGAGTGCGGCAACGTGGGTGAATAATCGGTCGCTAATGTCAGTAATACACTGCCGAGGCCCCTTGATCTTGCCGCCAGCATCAGGTTTTGAGCCGCGGGGTAGATGGACCCAAACAGCCCGGATCCGGTTGCAGCGTCATCAGGGCATGGCTGGGTCAGGCAGGCGACGATGATCACCGGTGCTTCAGCGAGGTGCTCTACCGTATGCATCGCCTGGGTATAGACCCGACGGCGCTCATCATCGGTGTCAGGATTCGCCAGGACAGTATCTCTAATATAAGCGGTTCCTGCTTCACGGTAAGCGTTTCCGATTTCCTGCCTCGTCTGTTCATCGGTGACCACAACAAATGCCCACATTTGGTAGTTGCCCGCAGAAGGGGCCATCGTGGCTGCTTCAATAATGAATTCCAGGTCAGCCTTGGGTACGGGATCTGGCTTTAGATGTCGCATCGAGCGGGTGGTGAATATTGCTTCCTCGACTGATAGTTCTGTCATGATGTCTGCCTTGGCTCGTTCTTGAGACGTCCTACTGATTCTGAATTTTTGAACTGCGCTCAGTCTAGCGGTATTAGCCTGCCGTCTTCATCACGCAGTTCTGGTCCATCAACTCTTGCCCGACTATCACCGAAGGGCGCGTCACGATCGCGTAGCGCGGCTCGAAGCCCCTCAGTACCAATTTGCTTGAAGACGTCTCTGGCCGCTTGCGTTGTATGCGCACGCGCATCGTTTTCCGCAGCAAGGCGTTGCAGTACCGTTGCCCCCATCAGTTCCATCCCGACATTAATGATCCGTTTATTGGTTGACAACATTTCGGGGTCAATCCAGCTAAGTCGATCAGCGAGACCTTCTACTTCTTGCTCCAGATACTCTTCAGGTACGGATTTCAGTACCAGTCCAATTTTGGCTGCATCCTCGCCGCTTAACGTATCGCCCGTTAATAGCAGTCGTTTTGTCCACTGTGGTCCACAGTGATAGAGCCACATCTGGTTTGGAGCGGCGCCCATATTGCGTAGTGCTGAATAGCCAATGCTCGCGTTATCTGCGCATATCAGCATGTCACAATAAAGCGCTAGGTCAGTTCCACCGGCGTAACAATGTCCGTGGATCTGTGCAATTGTGGGTTTGTGCATCTCGGTAAGGGTTCGAAGTGATCGCTGGAACCGTTCTATTCGCCACGCGTCATCATCCATACCGCTACCTTTTCGACGCTGGACACCATCGTCGGCGGCATGCCGATTAGCCGTTAGATCGTAACCGGCGCAGAATGAAGGTCCCTCGCCTTTTAAAATGACGCAGTGAACGGCCTTGTCGTCGTCTGCTTCCCACAATGCATCGCGTAGTTCCTCCACTAGCTCGATCGATAGTGCATTGCGTTTTTCAGGCCGATTAAGTGTGATGCGTGCTCGGCCTTTTTCAACTTCATAGGTGATGTTTTCAAACGTCAGGTGAGTCATATTCTCTCCTTAATGGGTAGGTTGGCCGCGCGAGCAGCTCTCGAATCTCTGGTCTGGTGGCGGTGTGTGGTCTGGTGTCGATGTGTGTGCCTTTATCTGATGACTTTATGTCAGCACAGCCTTAGTTCCCCGGCCGTGAATCCTGGGTAAACAGTAGCTGCGAACAGGATTACAAAACAATGTGCGCGAATTAATCTTTCAACATGCTACCACTAATCGAATTAGAGATTAAAGGGTGATGACCATGACTCGATTTCTGAGTGATTTTCCTGAGGTTTTTTCCAGTCAGGTTAGAGTTCGGCTGCCATCTTAGACAGCAGGTCTTTGGTGAAGTCTAGAACCGCTCTGGTTTGCTCATCACTCAACTGGCCGTTGAGTCTGCCGAATGCCAGGCCTTCCATCTGGTACTGACCGAGATCACAGATGAGCTCAAACTTTTCCCTTTTGCCATTCCACTGGGGGATTAAATTTCGCGCATCCCGTCGCCATGCTTTTACAAACCGCTGATACGCCGGTTCAAGGACTCTGGCTAGTTCAGGGTGAGTACGTGCCGCAATGACCAGGTCCTGGTAGGCGACATAATGACCCTCGTTTAGATGGTGCCAATACACTTCGATCGCGTGTGCCATTGAATCAGTACCCTCTGGTATCTCCTCGAGATCTCGCTGGTGGTCGGTAAGTCGCTTTGCCAGCAGGTAGTTGATGGCAGCCTTGATCGCGTCCAGTTTTGCGGGGAAATGGTACTGCATGGAACCTTGAGAAACCTTGGCCACTTTGGCGATCTTGGCCATAGTGGTGCTTTCATAGCCAAATTCGACAATACATTCGAGTGCGGCGATAACAATTCTATCGCGCGTTAACGAACTCTTTTGAGATTGCCATTTTCCTGAAGATTTTGGGTTGTCTGCCGGCATCGTGAGCGCTTGAGTAGGTTAAAGGCGAAAGCTTAAGTCGTGGAAACATAAGTTACCAGCACCGGAAAGTGACTCTGCTGCCCGGCACTGCTCCCTTTGTCTCGGGAGCAGTGTCGGGCCTTACTGGATCCGTTACTGACAAGCGTCAGCAACCATGGTCCCACTGTTTCCTTGTTGACTTAATAAAAAAAATACGTGTATATTGATTTTTTAAGTGCTGCCGGGGGTGTGGCTGATCAACACTTGCGCTCCTTGGATAGGCTAATTCAACTCTGGAGGTAGAAGACTTTGAAGACATCGTCACTCAGCTTTAAGCGTTTATCAGTAGCCGGGCTATTGCTTGCAAGCCCGTTTCTAAACGCAGCAGAAGGAAACCGGGCAAGCGGTACCACGATTGAAGAAATTGTTGTCACCGCGCAGAAGCGCGAGGAAAGCATCAACGACGTGGGCATGTCCATCCAGGCAACGACGGGAGAACAGCTACAAGATCTCGGCATCACGGATGCGTTCGATCTTTATAAGGTGGTTGCGGGCTTCAGTTCAAACGTTAACTATGCCGGTACAGCGATCTATACCATTCGTGGCGTCGGTTTCCAGGAAAATTCGTTAGCGACCAGTCCTACGGTGAGTGTCTACCTTGATGAGGCACCTTTGCAATTCTCCCCCATGACCAGAGGTGCTTCTCTTGATGTCCAACGTGTCGAAGCACTAAAAGGCCCACAGGGAACGTTGTTTGGGCAAAACGCAACGGGCGGTGCGGTGAACTTTATTGCCAACAAACCCACCAGTGAGTTTGAAGCCGGCGTGACGGTTAGCTACGGCCAATTCGATGCGATTGACATCGATGGTTACGTCAGTGGCCCGCTTAACGATGCCTGGAGTTACAGGTTGGCGCTGCGTTCGCAGACTTCAGGTGACTGGCAGGAAAGTTACATCAATGATGATGAAGCGGGCGCTAAAGACGAATTCACTTATCGCGCTTCCTTGGCTTATGACAACAACGAACGAACACGGTTGTTATTGACGTTAAGCGGTTTTACCAACAACAGTGATACTTTGCGCCCACAGTTGGCGGGTAAAATTTCCCAAAACCCGATTAACGGTATCGTGCCTGAGTTTTTGGCAACGCCTCTTGCGCCTAAAAAAGCTGAGGCAGCAGCTTGGGGTCCTTGTGCAAACAACAATGGTGGCACCCCTGAGGTTCCCAACCAGCGCAACTACAGCCGTGGCTGCGACCCACTTGAGAGTGATGATGAATTTATCTCTGCTCAGGTACGCGTAGATTATGACCTGACAGATGACATCGTGCTGACATCTTTAACCAGCTATAACCATTATGAGCAAAATGGCTCTGGCATGGATGGAGATGGCACTATCCTCCAGATCTATGAGCAGACCCATACGGGAGACCTAGAGACGCTGTTTCAAGAATTCAGGTTGTCGGGTAGCTTTGAGCGGGGAACATGGGTCGCGGGCGTTAACTACGAAGACATGGAGACCCAGGACGATTTCATACAGTCCTACGGTAACTCCTCGGTAGTCCCTGTCTTTGGATTTATCGACTATGGGCCAAACAACCCCTCCAGTAGTCAGGATGTCAAAACCTGGGCGATTTTTGCCAATGTAGAATACAACCTCACGGAGGCTTTGATCCTGCAAGCCGGTGTTAGATATACCGATCAGGAACGTGATTTTAATGGCTGTACTAACGATGGTGGCGATGGGACCTGGGCTTTCACGTCTTTTTTGATCCAACCTTTCCTGGGTTCAACTAATCCCCTTTTGGTGGAACCTGGAGAGTGCTCGACTACGGGGCCAGGTCCTGATTTTAATCCGAACCCAACCGGCCACGAGTTGAGTCTTAATGAAGACAATACGTCTTGGCGCGTAGGTTTGAACTGGGCTGCGAGCGATTCTATGCTTTTGTATGGCAATATCAGCAAAGCCTACAAAAATGGTCAGTTCCCGACGTTGCCTGGCTCTGCTATTTCGCAGCTTCAGCCCGTTGTCCAGGAAGAATTGCTTGCCTATGAAATTGGCGCTAAGTCAACGCTGGCGAACGGTAGCCTGCAGCTGAACGCTTCAGCCTTCTATTATGATTACGAAGATAAGCAACTCCTGGGTGCACTTGAGGATCCCATATTCGGATCCCTGCCAGCGTTGGTCAACGTGCCGGAATCTCATGTTCAGGGATTTGAGTTGGTAGCTACCTGGTTGCCGGTGGAGGGACTCACCATATCACCTTCGATGAGTTTTGCTGACACAGAAGTGGACGGAACCTTCAGGAATTTTGATGCGTTTTTTGGCGGCACCAATAGTGGTACTAAAGACTTCTCGGGCCAGGATTTCCCGCAGGCACCGGAATTACAGGCTAACCTGGCGGTTGCCTATCACTGGGAAGTGATGGATGGATGGACGGCGTTCGTTGGTACCAACGTGAATTATCAGGAAGAGACCAGTTCGTTTTTTGTTGACGAGTGTCAAGAATCAGGGGTCACTTGTACCCGCCGCGATGCTGGTGAATTATCAGGGGACACGACGCTTCCTGTACCAGAAAGAACGCTGGTAGATGTGCGTGCTGGGATAGAGAACAATAATTGGAAAATCTGGTTTTGGGGACGTAACGTCACCGATGAATACTACTGGACTCGATACAGCAAGGTTAACGATTCGATCATAAAGCTGACCGCCATGCCAAGAACCTATGGCATTACCGCAAGCTACAGCATGTAAAGTCTTGCATGTAAAGCCTCTACTTGCCGCAGATTATCCCAAGGTAACTTGGGGCAAGTATGCTTTATAATGCATCCTTCAACTTACTAGTGCATTCCTAAGATATCACCGCTGTCACTTTTGGTGAGTGCGCGCTGACAAAAATTTTGGCACCAATACGCCCCGGTTTGGGGTAGACCCGAGGCTCAATGGAAGATTTTAGAAACGACGTTCGACTCTGGCTTACTGAACACTGCCCTAAAACGATGCGCACCAAAGGAACCGAGGAAGATTGGGTCTGGGGTGGTAGAAGCGGAACCTTTTCTCATCCAGATGCGAAAGTCTGGTTGGAGAACATGGGTTCAAAAGGCTGGACCTGTCCAACGTGGCCGAGCGAGTATGGTGGCGGCGGATTAAGCCAGGAAGAAAACAGAATTCTTCAGGATGAACTCGCAAGAATTGATGCGAGACCGCCGTTACTGTCATTTGGTATCAGTATGCTGGGGCCGGTATTGCTGGAGTACGGCAGTGAAGCTCAGAAACGTGAACATTTACCCAAGATTGTCCGTGGCGAAATTCGCTGGTGCCAGGGGTATAGCGAACCGGGATCTGGTTCAGATCTTGCGAACCTGCAGACCCGGGCAGTGCTCGACGGCGATGAATACGTGATCAATGGTTCAAAAATCTGGACTTCTTTTGCGCATCTGTCGGACTGGATATTTTGTCTGGTACGAACTGATCCGGATGTGCCGAAACACGACGGCATCAGTTTTATCCTGTTCGATATGACGTCTAAGGGTGTTAGGGCAAAGCCGATCCAGTTAATTAGTGGCTCTTCACAGTTTTGTGAGACGTTCTTCGAGGATGTCAGGGCGTTGCGCGAAAACCTGGTCGGTGAAGTGAATAAAGGTTGGCCAATTGCCAAGCGTTTACTCCAGCATGAGCGCAATATGGTTGCTGGTATGGGTACACAGGGAACCCCAAAAAGACCGGAACATGCGATTGAAAACCAGGCAAAGAAATACGTCGGCGAATTTCAGGGCAAGATCGCGAATTCAAACCTTCGAGACAAAATCACTCGGCACAAAATGAACGCCAAGGCATTTAGTTTGACCCTGCGAAGATCAGCTTCGGAAGCCAGAACCAGTGCTTCGCCATCTCCCGCATCTTCCATGTTTAAGTATTACGGCACAGAGCAGAACAAAGGCCGTTTTGAAGTCATGATGGACATGCTAGGCGCCCAAGGACTGGGCTGGAGCGGGGACGGTTTTCTGGAAAAAGAGTTATCGACCACTCGAAGTTGGCTGCGCTCTAAAGCGAACTCAATTGAAGGCGGTACCTCCGAGGTCCAGCTAAATATTATCGCCAAACGGGTACTGGAATTGCCTGACTAGACAGAACGCTTGCTTGGAAGAAGCTAAGCATGCAGAGTGCCGCCGGTTACTACGAGCTCGAGTCAGGTCCAAAAAGATACTTTTCCAGTGTTTCATGAAAGACTCGAATTCGGTTCTCCTGATAGTTAGCCAGGCTAACTGCGCCTTTTTTACTGGCTTTTAATCCTTTTTGGATTCGTGGGAAGTTAGGTGTGTCCTGGTCTATCACAGGTCCATACCCGCCTAGTTCAGGAACAGATGACCATAGTTGATCGTCGTCGAGTCGTAGTTCAGCCATGGGCGTTGGATGGCTGCCGTCATCTGCGATCGGAAACAACATCCAGATCTCGAATATTGACCGGTTTGGGTTATTACCCTCCGGGCGAAACCGGTAAACCAGGGGTGCGACGATTGTCGGCCAAACGGTAAAGTTTGGGAACAAAGTATACTGAATCTGGTCGATCATTTCCGCGTCGCTGGCGGTTGAAAGGTCCACTTTGTGGTCCTTGCCCCAAACCTTGCGATTGTGCTCAGCGATTAGCGACCTTGCGGTTTGGCCTTCGGTTAGCGCAACCGTTTGGCCTGGTTTTCGCTCAAAATAAGCGTCAACGATTGCCTGTTCACTTTGAAGTTGGTCACTGACGTGTCCGCTGGGGATGCCGCCCAGCATATTCATTCTGGTGACATGAGGTTTCCAGTAATCGTACTGTATAGAGGTGTCGTAATTGGAAACAGCGGCACCTGAGACCGCGATTTCCCCTTCAAGTGTTTTTTCGAAATGAGTTTCTGCGACATGATACCCTTCGATGAACGCCTCCTGTGCCACTTTCCAGTTGCAGGGAACAACCTTTGAAACGTGTACCGCCTTGTACCTGTTGTCGATGTTGAAGTCGTTAAGATGCTCAGGAAGTACACCTAAATATTCATTGAGCGTGCTGCACTCCGAGTCCAGGTTAATGAAGACGAATCCCGCCCAGGTATCGACCTTTACGGCTGGAAGTCTTAGTTCCTGAATGTTTAGATGGGAGAAATCCCAGGCCGCAGGAAGTGAGGTTAGCTTGCCGTCCAGGTTATAAGACCATCCATGGTAGGGGCAACGGAACTCTTCGACCGACCCGACTCCATCAACGAGGGCAGTGCCACGGTGCAGGCAAGAGTTTGTAAAGGCTTTGATGTCTCCGGTTGAAGATCGA
>JABIVN010000034.1 GCA_018667205.1 Gammaproteobacteria bacterium
GTTGCGTTGTCAGGGAAATGCAGCGTTCTGGGCATCTTGATGTTGATGTCACCGACGTTGGTTTCGAAGGTTTCTCGTGGGTAGCCGCTAAGTTCTTTCGGTCGTTGCGTATTCCAGAGATCGTCGAACGTTAGTTGTCCGTTTTCGGATATCTCGCTGCCTCCACGAAGACTCTGTTCCCACAATATTTTTTCGTAAGACTTGCTAATCACCATGTTGGGCATTTGTTTCAACACGTATCTTGCGTATAGCTGTACTTCCTCTAATCCACCAATATGGTCCGCATGGCTGTGGGTAATCAGATAATTCTTGACCTCTGAAAAGTGTAGACCAGCCTCATGTAGCGCTTGGGAACATCGCGTTCCGCAGTCGATCAACAAGTGGTGGTTTCCCTTAGTGATCAAAAGATTATTTTGATAAAGGGTTCTCGCAAAGGCGGAACCGCAGCCCACAAAGTAAAGTGATAGGTCACCCTGGGTGACGAGGGGGACGGGATTAGTTGGCTTGCTGGAAATTTTCATGATTAAGACCAAGTGTGCTGAGCAAGTTTACCTAAATAATAGTAGTTGTCATCGACTGTTGATAGGGTTTGACAAGCAAGGGCAGGTCCGCAGACAATGACGTTTACCCTAAAGTTAGTGAAAATCTTATGTCTTTTTTTGGTGAAAAGTGTGCGAGATGTGGTGCGAAAACCCGACACGAGGTTGATGGAAAGGCAACGTGTCTGGCTTGTGAGAATGAAATGCAACTTCTAGTAGAGGCTAAGGGTGAAGAACTTCATCCATGTCCTGTAGATGGGGAGCCCATGTCAAAAGAGATCGCGCACATGATAGTGGTCGATCGTTGCCCTAAATGTCAGGGTGTGTGGCTCGATGGAGGTGAGTTAGAGCGATTAAAAGGTGGTGTTGAAGCAAGCGCGCTAATGGCGATGGCGAGTGGGTTCACTGTACCTTTTGGCTAAGACGCTTGGCAGAACCCCTTGATGGC
Organism: Gammaproteobacteria bacterium; assembly: GCA_018667205.1. Lineage (GTDB taxonomy): Bacteria > Pseudomonadota > Gammaproteobacteria > Pseudomonadales > Azotimanducaceae > UBA9659. The sequence goes on from JABIVN010000034.1 coordinate 988, forward strand.
ACCTGTTGATAGCACCTGCTGATGGCATCTGTTGATAGCACCTGTTGACAACACTCGTTCACAACAACAGTGGATAGAACTTATGGATACGTTTTCAGAAGCTCAGTCACTCTTACCTGGCATCATCGAACTACGGCGCAGGATTCATGCTAATCCAGAGCTGGGGAATGATCTTCCTAAAACCACTGCGGCAGTGTTGGAATCGATTAGTGACCTTGACCTTGAGATCCGCAAGAGCGAGCGGACAACCAGCATTGTTGCAACGCTACATGGTGCGAAACCAGGTGGGCGAATACTCCTTCGAGGGGATATGGATGCGCTTCCCATGCCCGAAGACAATGACCTCACCTTTGCGTCAAAAAACCCTGGGCTAATGCACGCGTGTGGACACGATTCTCACACGGCGATGCTCGTAGGAGCTGCGAAAGTACTAAAGCAACACCAGAATGAATTGGCTGGCAGCGTGGATTTCTTTTTCCAGACGGGCGAGGAAGGTTTTTTTGGGGCTCGTGAAGTGTTGGAAGAAGGGTTGTTTGATGACCCGAATTCCCCGGATGCCGTATTTGCGTTGCACATTACCCCGTTGCTGGAAGCGGGAGTCTTTACGGGGCGCCCTGGGCCCTTGCTAGCAGCAGCAGATACCTTTGAAATGACAGTTCGGGGTCGGGGTGGACACGCCTCTATGCCGCACGATTGTTTGGACCCGATTCCAGTTGCCTGCGAGATCGTTCAGGCGTTTCAGACGTTTGTCACCCGAAGGGTACCTGCGTTCGATCCCATCGTTCTTACCACGACTAAGATTGAGGCCGGAACGACTAGTAACGTGATTCCCGAAGTTGCCAATGTGCTTGGTACCCTTCGGTCGACATCAGAAAAATCAAGAGCTCTGGCCCATAAAGGGCTCTGCCGGCTTGCGACGAAGATCGGTGAAGCTCACGAGATGGAGGTCGAATTCAAGATCAAGCAGGGCTATCCGGTTACGGTAAACGAAGGTGCCTTCACAGCGTTCGCGGCACAAACCGTGCGCGATCTGTTTGGTGAAAAATCCTACAGGCCGATGCGATCACCGATGATGGGCGCCGAGGATTTTTCTTATCTATTACAGAGATTTCCGGGGGCTATGTTGTTTTTGGGCGTTAAACCAGAAGCCCCGGCGCTGGCGGCTCCCTGCCATTCTAATCGGATGATCCTGAATGAATCAGCGATGGCCTACGGGGCAGCGTTACACGCTCAGGTGGCGAGAAATTTTTTAGCTGTAGCGAAGCGCTGACAAAGACCTTGATCATAGACGCTCAATCTTCCTGATGCTTGAGATCACTTCGTTGCTATTCATGGCTAGGGTGCCAATGACCTGAAGCCCCTGTTTCGAAGGGTTCGCGGTACTTTTCTCTATGGTAAAGCCGCCCGTGTCCGCCTGAACCAAAAACGGGTTCCCGTTAACGTTGACGAAACCCTTGATGCGCGCGATTTCCGGTGGACGCGATTTTAAAAAGTGACAAAGCCGGTCCATCGATAGGTCTCCAAGTTCGACCCAGTGTTGCTGGTGGGTTAGGTGAACGTTGGATGCAGGTCTAAAGATTGCTCTAGGCGCGATAGATAGTGTCAGTTGCTCTTTTAGATTTGCCAGAAAAGCATCACGTTCCAGGCGCGGTGGAACGGCGCCGAGTTCACTAAGAATTTTTTCGAGAGGTAATTGCGGGTTGGCCAGATCTCTTTTTGTCAGTATCAGTTGATCAGCCTCAATAATCTGGTCGCGAACGGTCGTGCTGACAAATTTGTCTTTTAATAAGCGGCCGATAGAAGAGGTATCTACCAGCGTAATACCTTGTGCAACGCTGAACCCTGGGTAGTTCGCGGGCGCCTGTTTAAGTCTTGCCAGGTTTGCGACGCCGCTGGCCTCTATGACAACAGCGTCAGGGGGTGTTGCCCGTTCCTCGATGGCCGCCAGTGCGCTAATAAGGTCGTCATTAATTGTGCAGCATGCGCATCCATTGGTTAAGGCAATGGCGTCATCGGAACGCTCCTTGATGAGCTCCATGTCTATATTGATATCACCAAACTCATTAACCAATACGACAAGCTTTAATCCTTTTGGGGCTTGCAGAATGTCGTTTAAAAGGGTGGTTTTACCCGCGCCAAGGTATCCGGAAAGCAGTGTGACAGGTATCACGATTCAAGAAACTCCGAATTTATATCTATTTCCTCAGGCCACCTCAGTCAGATGGGCCTGATCTCCTACTTGGATCTTGCCTGACTTGACCACCTGGCCATAAATACCTAGCTTGTGATGATTCTCTTGCACCAGTGCTCTCATTATTTGTGGTGCCTTTTCCAGGTCCTGGAAGGCGATTGTTGTCATCACGCATCTGGGGCACGGCAGAGTGAGTTTAATAATAGTATCGCCAATCTCGAGAAAACGGTCTCTCCACTGCTCCTCAATAAAACCTGCTTCAAGTTCTTCAGCCTCTATCACTAGGTTTGGCCGGAAACGTCGTTCATCGATAACGGCCCCTTGCGTGACTTGTTGCAGTCGGTTTAACGAGTTGGTCGTTAGCACGAGTATCGGGTAGGCATCGAAGAAGCTGCCAGGTGGTGTGCTGAACTCAAAGGATGAGTCCGGGAACTCTGAGAAATCAGGGAAAGGTTCTCCGTCTTCTAGACCGAGTACGTTCCTGATTTCTTCGATGGGTTGCTGTGCTGTCGAACGTCGATAATATTCGAGATTGTCATCGGGTTTTAACTTGTCGAGTGTGACGTTGGTGCCAAGTTCTCTAGTCAGCAGTTCTTCGAGGTTAGTGTCTTCCGAGTTCACGGCAGTATTGCCTATCTCCAGGGTAACGGGAGGAATATTGATGCCATCCGGTTCGGTGTCGTATCGGGCTGAGTAGCGCATTAGCTGAGCATACTTTTTTGCACTACAGATTGATTGACCGTCATGCAGAGCATAAAGGCGATCACCAACAACACCCTGTTCGCTAAGTAAACTCTGGGTGAGAGATTCTCCACCCATTGATTTGATGGGATATCTCCAGATTGATTTAATTTTCATCTATGGCTTCCATAAAGTCGATAAGGTCTGCTGCAGAGGTTTTCGGGACTTCTTCCATTGGCAGGTGTCCGACGTCGGCATAATAGGCCGTCGAGATATTTGGAACCAGTGCCTCGTATCCTGCTGTCAGCGTAAATGGGGCTATCGCATCTTCTTTCCCCCACATTAGGAGCGTTGGGAGGTCAAGCTCGGCAAAGTTGGCGAGGTCCCCATCCTGAAAGTTTTCGTCTGTCGTCTGAGAAAAACGCTTCATTGTGGCCTTTCGGGTACCTTTCCTCAAAGTAAGGTCGTGGTAGCGCATGACCATCGCTTCCGTAACGAAAGCCTGATCATGGAAAGCCCCTTTCAAACCTTGTGATACAAAATAATAAGGATCCATGACTTCGCCTATTGCTCGAAACCAGCGATGTTTGAGCAGGCTAAACGCTAAAATACCCTGGGACGTATCAGTTCCCCCTCCGTTCTTCGTGTAACCAGCCGCATCGATTAATACAAGACCTGTGATCTTCTCGGGGTGATCCAGAACGTACCGGAGTGCGACGCTGCCGCCCATGGCACTGCCGCCAATGACAAAGTGTTCCAACTCCAGCTTGTTGACCAACGCATTCACCACTTCGACCATGGTCTTGCTCGAGTAGTCGCCTGAGGGAACCTCGCCTGTTAGGCCATGACCCGGGAGGTCGATAGTGATAATCCTGAATTTGTCTTTCAGCCGAACCACCCAGGGCTCGAAAATATGCAACGAAGCGTTTGACCCATGTATCAGCAGGAGAGGTGGGGCTTGTCTACGGCCTTCATCCCGGTAGTGCAGACGACCAAGATCACCTAATCTTAAAAACTGTGAATCAGAGCTGGTATATCTTGCATCAACGACGTCCGCGGGGATGTCCCCCTCGTAAAAGACCATTGCTGAACATCCCAACAGAAAAATCAGGATCAGGATAAGATATTTAAATATTTTCATTGTGTTGTGCAGACGACGACGATTTCAAGGCTAGCATACCCGGTGGCCCTGTGGCGCTAAAGACAGTGATAAAGCTTGTAGTTCCAATGTCGAGGGTAGTATTTTTTGCCATTCTGGAGGAGTTGATTGTCGTGGCACCAGCGCTGGCAAAGGTCCAGGAAGAAGATGAAGCCGTTGAAAGTCTCATTAAGGTTTGATGGAGAAACTGCGGTAGCTGAAAAATAAAAAGAGATATCTGGAACACGCCGAAAGCCGCTAACTAGCTATTAAGGAAGCCTAATTAATGCAAGCAGTCCGACCTGACATTGCCCTTCTGGAACAAAACGGAATTACCGGTATAGCCATGCCGCGGTTAGGTGACCCCAGTGTCATTCCCTTGTGGTTTGGTGAAGGTGACCTTGTGACTCCAGCGTTTATTCGAGAGGCGGCTAAAAAAGCGTTGGACGATGGGCAGACTTTTTATGTGAATACGCGTGGCTTGCCGGAACTCAGAGCTTCGATCCGCGATTATTTAAATAACCTCTACGATGTGGCCATAGATGAAGAAAGGATATCGGTGCCTGGTTCA
>JABIVN010000287.1 GCA_018667205.1 Gammaproteobacteria bacterium
CACTTTCCAGTTACACCTAATAATTTTCGCAACATGTGCCTCTTTGTAACGATTCTCATAGGGAAGGAGCTTGAAGTGAGACGGTAGATCGCCGATAAAATCTTCGAACGGTTCACAGTTTTCGTCCGGGTTGATGAAGATATATCTACCCCATCTTCCAACCTTAACTTCAGGTAATGATTGCTCTTCTCTCTTAAGGTCAGGAAAATCCCACTCGCAGGGAATCTGCTTGATGGTCCCGTCGAGTTTCCAGGCCCAACCGTGAAACGGGCAACGTAGTTCATCAGCCTGTTTGCCACGATGCTCTCTGAGCTTTCGGCCACGGTGTAGGCAGGAATTGTAGAACGCTTTGTATTCGTCTTCGCCGGACTTAACAATCAAAAAGGACATGCCGGCGATATCGTACGGAAGGTAATCGCCAACGTTGGGTAGATCGTCTTCGTGAGCGGCCATTTGCCAGACTCTTTTCCAGAGTTTTTCAACCTCCAGGTCAAAGAACTCCTGGGAGTAATAACTTTTTACCGGTACGAATGTTGGGCCGGGCCCAATCGGTGAATCACGTCTAAATGATTCTGGAATAGGGCGAGTTTCCTCGTCGAGCATTTTGTGGAACGCAGCGTCCAGTGTCCTGACTGATCGAGTAGCCATTAATTTCTCCAGGGGCGTGTAATCTGGGAGACCATATACCTTTTACCGTTGGCTGATCAATCCTCAAATGGCCATGTCTTTCGCTTGTCCTTCGCTTGTCTGCGGTATCCAGGTCTCCAGCCGGGTAAAGTCTGAATAACTGTAACCCGTTACAATAAAAATTGTGATGTGACATTATCAACGTCGACATTAGGCAAGAGGGCAAGCAATGAATGTTTCAGGCAAGGTAGCGCTGGTAACGGGCGCAGCGTCGGGAATCGGTCGCACAACCGCAAAGATGTTGGCGGAGGAAGGATTAAGGGGCCTAGTGATCTTGGATACAGACCCGGTAGGTCTGGCAAAAACGGCTGATCTGGTCTCTGGTGCTGAGATACTGATCATTCAATGTGACGTCACAAACGATGTTTCGCTTGCGGATGCCTACCAGCAGATGACTGACCATTTTTCGGCGCTTGATATTGTTTTTAATAATGCGGGAATTGTCTCAGGTCCTCCGCCTTTTCCGGATACGGCGCTTGCCCGCATGAAGCGGGTCGTGGATATCGACCTGACCAGCGTCATACAAAGCAGTGCGCTGGCGATTCGGTTCATGAGAGAGCATGGCGGTGGCGTCATCATCAACACAGCGTCAACCGGTGGGCTTAACCCGTATCTTGCGGACGCTCCCTATGCTGCGGCAAAAGCTGGTGTGATTATGTTTTCTCGGTCGTGCGCTGACCTTCACGCGCAATGCGGTATCCGAGTGAACGCCGTTTGTCCGGGCGTAACCGATACGCCAATCCTCGAAAAGACCGGCGGTGGTAAAAGGCCCGACTGGCTTGTTCCGCTGCTTGAAAACATTCAGGCGTTAACCCCGGAAGATATAGGACAGGCGGTCATTAATATCATTCAGGACGACGACATGGCCGGTGAGTTTGTCGTTTTGCAGAATCAACAAAAGCAGACAGGCACATGAGTGATACCAGAACAAAACCAGTCGATGGCTTTAAGGAAATAGATTTCAACTCAGAGCCTTTCTTGACCGACTTCAAGAACGTGTACGAAGGCATGCACACGAGCGGTTGTCCGTTTGCACATTCTCCCAAGGGGGATCACTACGCGGTTGCCTCCCACGCAGAAATCATCAAGATCCTTAAGCAATATGATGTCTGGAAGGCGAAGTTTGGTCCCGCGCTTAATTACCTTGAGTCACCTGGTGTTCTGGTCAGCGTTGACCCGCCAGAACATACGTTTGAAGTGCGCATCGTTTCTGCTGCCTTCTCCAGGGAAGTGTTTGAGCGCATGGTGCCCGAGATGGAAGCTTTCGTGAATGAGCGCATTGACAGTGTTTTCGAGCAAGGCGAAGTAGACCTGCATGAACTTTTGTCGGTGTCATTACCGCTGTTTGTGATCTTTAGGCTGCTAGGTATTGAGCGATACGACGAAGATGGGACGGATCGGTTTGAATGGACCCGTAACGGTATTGTTAACACCGTAGGTCTGATGCTGGTGCCCCCGGATGAAGTGGCGCAGATGATTAAAAACGGCAATATAGAGCAAGCGCGTATGCAAAACCTGATGCGTACGACTGAATTGTTCGTCAAACAACTAACAGAAACCAAATCAAAACTGGCGTCCGGGGAATGGCTGGGCGGTCAGAACCTGGTAACTCGTTTTCTCACCACGCCCGGGCCAGATGGCAGCTTGCTGACCGATGACAAGATCCTGGGTTTCATGGGGTTCCTGTTGACTGCAGGAAGTGCGACGACAACCATTATGCTGTCAAACATCATTCATCGACTGCTGACGGAAGAAGGTACCTTCGATCGGGTGAAGGATGACCCTGCACTTATTCCGATAGCGATTGAAGAAACCCTTCGTCTTGATGCCCCCGTTCAGGGACTGTTCCGGACCAACGACGAGGAGGTTGACCTGGGGCGGGCTCATCTAGAGAAGGATACGAAGGTTATGTTGCTTTGGGCCGCCGGGAACCTTGACCCTGAAGTGTTCGACCACCCCATGAAATTTGACCTGAACCGTGACCTGGCGAAAGTTCGTCGGCATCTGGCCTTTGGGTATGGTACTCATTTCTGCAGGGGAGCTCCCCTGGCTCGCCTCGAAGGTGAAGTGTTCTTGCGTACTGTGATGCAACGGTTCAACAACCTTCGGTTAAATGGCCAGGTGGTCATGGAGAAACGA
>JABIVN010000288.1 GCA_018667205.1 Gammaproteobacteria bacterium
GGATCAGGTTGGTTCGGGACAAACGATGTTGAGCATTACCATTACCATGCCCCTGCTGACGCTCTCGCAAAACGCGTCAATTTTGGCCCACTCTCGTGTGATAATACCAACGGGTGAGCAAGATCCAACCGATGAACTGATCGCAACGATGCGATGACTTTTTGCAGGGTAATGATCCCGATGCCCGGGAAGCAGTCGCGATAGGGATTTACAACATTTCAACTTGCCATCAAACAATCGCTTTGACACTCGAGTCCCCGCGCATGGAATTGCTGGCGAACATGATCCGGAGCGAAGGAATCCATAAAAAATGACAAGAATTGTGAACGAGTGCGGATCGGTACCGGTTCGCGCATCAGACCAACTGGGTGCCCGCTCATTCGTGTTGACCAAGAACAGACTTACCGCGATGTATTATCCAATCAAACTTTGGATTACGCTCACATGAATTTCGACCGCATGATGTTGACGTAATGACCCCTGCCCATCCTTTTTTCAATAAGAACCTTGAAGAACTCTTCGGAGTGTTCGATAGGAATCTGCCTTTTCGACACCTGGTGCTGGATAGCTTTCTAGATGAATCGTTTTGCCAAGGTCTCGCGGAGAATTTCCCCTCTTTTTCAAACTCGAATTCATTCAACGAAAGCGGTCTTGCGGGGGGTAAAGCGGTTGACGAAAACCTAAAAGACATCGGCGCCCAATACCGTGAACTTGACGCCCTGTTCAGCAGCGTTAAATTCAGACATTTTTTATCTGGAATAACAGGCGTGCACGACCTGCTCTATGATCCCTACTACTACGGCGGTGGTACCCATGAAAACTTATCAGGGCAAGAGCTTGACCCACATATCGACTTTAACTATCACCCAAATACCGGTTCCCATCGCAGGTTAAACCTAATCCTTTATCTGAACAAAGAATGGCGCCGGGATTGGGGTGGAAACCTCGAACTGCATTCAGACCCACGAAGCGGTGACGGCTCGGTGATTGAGATCGAACCAATTTTTAACAGAATGGTGATTTTTGAAACAACAGAACACTCTTGGCACGGGTTTAAGCGAATAGCGTTACCGAATGATTTGAGTCAGATGTCCCGCAAATCTATCGCCTTGTATTACTATTCCGCCACACGACCAGAGGCAGAAACCGCTGCGGAACATTCAACCGTTTATATCGACCGGCCGATACCCGAAACGATCAACCCCGGGCAGCGATTGACCCCCGATGATTACCACGAATTAAAACGACTGATCACAAGACGGGATCACCACATTTCGAGACTTTATAAAGAAAAAGAGGCCTTAACACAGCAAGTCTCGCGCCTGTCATCTATTCTGGAGAAAGTTAAGCGGTATGCAGGGCCACTGCTCTGGATAAAAAACCTGCTCAAGTAACGTAAAGTGGTCGGGTGATTATTGCATGAACTCTTAATATCACGATGACTGGCAACTCAATTTACTAATGGTGATACATTTATCCTCCCAGGTTCTTAATCAATAATTGATAAGACCCGGTACGGCGGGCTAAAACCCACTTTTTGAGTGGCTCGAAGAATTTGTTTTTTTCCAAAATCTGATGCTGGTGTGTTCCAGCAGCGTCAATAAAAGTCGCAATGCCCGTTAACGGATAGCTTGCGGTTCAAGGAAGGAGGCCTTTTGATCACCGGGTTATATTTTCGAGCTTCTGGTGCACATCAAGCTGACCAGCGTCATGCTTATATGGACTTTTATCGATACGAAGGGTCACTGCGGGTAAACTGACGGTTCGATCAATGAGAAAAATAAAATGATAAAAGTAATTTCTTGGAGCATCGGAATAATACTCAGCGTGCCTATCTTATATTTGGTATTGCTTTACGGTGCTTCGGAACTTGGGGGCGAGGTGGTAATCCTCGACAGACCAGACGTCAGCGGTGAAGAAAGCCAGGTCCGAATTTGGATCGTCGATCAAGGCGGCACCTCATGGATTGAGCATGGTGATACCGAATCTTTCTATCTTGCTGCATTGACTGAATCACCAAGGGTGGTTCTTCGCCGAAACGGCGAAACCGCAAGTTATGTAGGCAAACCGGATCACGACGCCCACGATTTGTATCACAAACTAAGACGGGAAAAGTATCGCTGGGCTGATCAGTTAATTGCGCTTCTTACCGGCGGGAATACTGCGTGTGACGGCGTACCCGTTCGATTACAACTTGAACGTTAGAAGAGTAAAAGTGGTCGGGGAGCAATTTTTAGTGCGTCAAAATTTTCGGTAAAACGCTACAGGCTATACGACAATCAACTGAGTATTCCGGCGATATATGGGCCTATGGGCCTATCTATATCGGGGCCTATCTATATCAGGGCCTATCAATTCGTGATTTACAGGGTCTTTTATTGTTGTCGCTTCGGTTATTTTCCTTACATCAGCGCTGACAATGCTGGTCCCGAGCAGGGTAATGGGTAATGAAGAAATAGATCTCGACCGAATCTAGACCGAATCTATTTTGCCTCGTCTCATAGCGTCTTCTTTTATTTTGCCCTGCATTGGGTGCAGATTACCGACCTAAAGTTGGCGATGCGCCACTGGCAGGCTCATGCCAATGATGGTCGCTGTCGTTCTGATAGGGATGACGACCAACCACAAAGCCGCCCACTAAGGGCTGCTGCTAGTCATTAAAGATCAACGAATTACTTTCGTGTTTACTCTCTGGCTAAAAAGCCAAATTTAACCGCGATGGCGCCAACAACCCTGGTCTTCACCACCGAAGCCTCCAGGCTCCCTGCCTGTTGGAACCGGCATCACTTTGAACCGATCTACGCGGTCAACATTGGCCTAAAAAAAAAGCGCCAGGCGCAGCACCGGGAAATTTCCCGCGGCAAACTGACTTGGATTTCAAACGAAAAAGTCACGAACTGCCGCCAAATATAGCGCAAACTGCTCCCGACGAATATTGTGACCTGCGCCAGGAATGTGATGTGCACTGAAACTATTATTGTCCCAAACAAGGCGGTCAACGACGACTTGCTTTAACATCCCGCCGCGATCTTCATCCCCGTGAATCAACAAAGTATCACACTGAATTTTAGCAACGTTGTCGCGCCAGTCGCGATACTTCATCCCTGAAAGCGCATCTAAACCTACCTGCCGATTGGATTGAACCCATGCAGGAAACTCATCATCACGCCAATCAGGGTGCTGCTTCTTACCCATGGCCAATATTGCTTCGTCGGACATACCAGAAACACTTTGCAGAAATTTTTTAAACCCTTCCCGCCGTTTGTCCGCCTTGGCATCGTCTTCAACACCTTGGTCTTCGCCCCAGGGTGGATCCTCAAGCGCAATCTTACTGACTAAACCAGGATACCGGGCGGCCAAACCAGCAACCGTGCCCGCGCCCATAGAATGGCCCAACGCAAACGTTGGCCCAATGCTTAGAGCTGTAATAACTGCCGCAAGATCGTCTGTCAGATCATCTGATGAGCAAATACCCCGCCCAGATTGTCCATGATTCCGCGCATCCACCATAATCAGATCGAACTCAACTTCCATTTCACGCGCTACCCGACCCCAGCACAAGCCGTTGTCGCTAAACCCATGCGCCAGCAACAGTGTTGGCTTGCCTGTACCGCAGGTCCTATAAAAGTGAATCGGCAATCCATTTACGGACACATCACCTTCGATCCATTGATTCATTGTCATTTAGGCCTACTAAAAGGGGAACAGTATCACCGATCGCTAGCGTTTCTATCCAGTGTAAACAGTCATCTCACGCTAATGATGATCATGACCAGCGGTCGCGGCCATAGCACTCGAGATTAACTGGGTGACTGACGGGACAAAAAGTGCGCTCAAATGGCTCTAAAAAATTTAGCTTTTACACCGATCTTCGAACAGTAAGCTGATTATCGAAACATGCTGTTTCCAAACGGGGGTATCTGTACAGATGCGGTTTTAACCTGATTATGGTACCGTCCTTTCCGATTTTTCTTTGCTGCAGTCAGAGTTACCCGTGAAGTCCACCTATACCATCGCCGTCGTGACCACCGTCGTGCTCGTCACCTGGTTGATATCGGGCCAATTAGCTGTCCCCGAAGCAACCAGTGATGCAGCGGTAGCAAGCCCACCCCACAACGCTATACCACGGGTTCAAACTCGCTTAAGTCAGGCTATGCCCTACACCGTTAAAATAACGGCCAGCGGGCAGACCGAAGCCAAACGGCTGGTGAAGTTACGTGCAGAGTCCAGTGGACGCATCGTCAATCTGCCAGTAGAAAAAGGAACCAGGGTAAAAAAAGGCGAACTGCTTTGCCAGTTGGCCCTGGATGATCGCCAGATCAAACTCGATGAAGCCCGGTCCAATTTGCGTCATGCGCGTCTTGAACATCAAGGCCTGAC
>JABIVN010000289.1 GCA_018667205.1 Gammaproteobacteria bacterium
CCCACTCCGAAATGGTCCATCGCCACCTGTATGCCGTCCAGCAGGAAGTCACCGCTTGACGCGGGCAAGGTACCTGCAGTGATGGTACTGGCGTGGGTAATAAACGTATGGTAGCCATCACCGACAAAATTGTCGGCGGCTAGTTTCCAGTCAGCATCCACCACCCACCGTTGCGGAACACCGAGCACTTCAAGACCTGCAGCAGATTTATTGGTATAAAAGTCCAGGTACCAGGCGGCGTCTCCAATGTACTCCTCCAGCGGCTCTGCGTGCGGATCCAGATTCGCAAAAATCCAACCACGCCACACAGCCATTTTAGGTGCGGGCAAGAGCCCCGTTTGACTATGATCCACGGAGCCTTCGCCGTAGCCTTGCTTCTCATAGGGAATGTCGAGAAGTGCTCCATCGAGCCCATAGACCCATCCGTGGTAGGGACAAACGAAGTTCTTTGCGTTGCCTTTCTCGACACTACAGACCTTACGGCCTCTGTGTCGGCACGCGTTTAGCGAAACGTGGATAGTATTATCTTTGGTGCGAGAAACGATAAAAGAGTCATCAACGATATAACGCTGCATATAGTCACCCGGATGGGGGATTTCGCTTTCATGTCCGAGGAAATTCCAGCTCTTGGCAAACAATTGCTTTTTTTCCAGTTCATACAATTCGGAATTACAAAATACTCCAAGCGGCAGCTCACCCGCACCGATCAACCGAGCCAGTGAAGCTATCAAAGTTTCATTCGCCACGACACCCTCCAAAGAGACAAACTAGTTGTAGTGCGAGATACTGGCATGCTAGCATATATGTATTATTTTAGAAACTAATCAACTGCTCAGCGTAAAAGGTAGAGGCTCGGTAATGGACACGAACTTGATAAAAAAGACCATGGGATTCAATCATTTAATTGACATAAACGAGGGCTGGGTAGACCGCCGGGTTTTTTGTGAGCAGGATATCTACGAACAAGAGTTGTATCGGATCTTTGCCCGCTCGTGGCTGTTTGTCGCGCACGAAAGCCAGATCCCCAATGCCGGTGATTTTGTCACCACGTCTATGGGAGAAGATGGGGTTATCGTCAGCCGGCAAAAAGACGGAGCGGTAAAAGTTTTTCTCAATTCCTGTCCTCACCGTGGCAACAAGGTATGCTTCGCCGATGCCGGCAATGCCCGCAGGTTTACCTGCAATTACCACGGTTGGGCCTTCGATTCAGCCGGCTCACTAATGGGCATGCATGAGGAGTATTGTTACGACCCTGGCGATATCGATAAATCGACACACGGTCTGAAGCAAGTGGCTCATGTGGACAATTACAAAGGCCTGATATTTGCCAATTTTGATCCCGACGCCCGCTCATTGGAGCAATGGCTGGGTGACTTCCGCTGGTATCTGGACATCCTACTGGACAACGAAGACGGTGGTACCGAACTGATCGGTGGCTGCATCAAATCCGAGATCAACGCCAACTGGAAGCTCGGTGTTGAAAATTTTATCGGGGATGCCTATCACGCTGGCTGGACTCACGACTCGGGATCTCGCGCCATGAACAATGGCGAACCTTTTCCCCCTGTCGACATGGAGAATTCTTTCCACGCCAGTATCAACGGTCACGGCTGGGAGTTTGGCCTGGAGGGAATGGGCGACCTGGTCCTGTTGGGTCGTCCCAAGGTCATTGAATACTACAACAGGATTCGGCCGGACATGGCTAAACGGTTGGGTGAGATGCGTTCCAAAATTTTTGGCTCTGTGGCCTCCGCATCAATCTTTCCCAATATATCTTTTTTGCCCGGCATTTCCACTTTCCGCCAATGGCAGCCCAAAGGCCCCTGGAAGTTTGAACTCAAAACCTGGGTGATCGTCAACAAGGCAATGCCCGATGACATCAAAGATGAGGTTACCCGAGGCGTCATGCAAACGTTCGGGCCCGGCGGGGCTTTCGAGATGGATGACGGGGAAAACTGGGAGAACTGCACAACAGTTAACCGGGGAGTCGTTACCCGCCAGGAAAAACTTCACTACCGCTGCGGTATTAATCGCAAAGTCGACGATCACCCGGTACTGCCTGGCCTGGTTTATCGCGGCCAGTATAACGATGCCAACCAGCGTAACTTCTATCAACATTGGGTAGATATGATGGAAGCACCGACGGCTAACGATATTCCCTACCGGTGGGAGCCAAAGTTTAGCGGCTTGGAAACCCGGGATTTTGCTGGCCTCAATGACCTAAAAAATGGGGGGAAGTAGAATGACAAATGGATCTGCACAACTTGAAGCCCCCACCTTGGACCTGATCATCTCGCTGCAACAGGTTCTTTATAAAGAAGCCAGGTTAATGGACCAGGAGAGGTACAGTGAGTGGGTGGAGATGTTGGCTGAAGATTTACACTATTTCATGCCAGGCATCGAAACACGCTATCGACGGGACGAAACGGACCAGATTGGGGACCAGACACGAATGGCCTACTACAACGACAATCTGGACGACTTAAAAAAGCGCTTGCGACGCCTCGAAACAGGTACGGCCTGGTCGGAAGATCCAGCCACACGCTACACCCACCTAATCACCAATGTCGAAGTTGAACTAAGCGACCAGGAGGATCACTTCCGCGTATACTCGAACTTCCTCGCGTATCGCAATCGTAATGAACGGGACCAGGATACGCTTTTAGGTAACCGGGAAGATCTTTGGCGGCGTAAGGGCAGCAGCTTCGAACTGGTAAAGCGCCTGATCGTTCTGAAACAAAACATCTTGCTCAGCAAAAACCTGAATGTATACCTCTGACTCGAACACATTAAGGTCAAGAGATGGTTAACGAAGATGTTTTAGAAAAAACCAAGCAGTGGCGTGGCTATGTGCAAGCAAAATTGGGTTTCCGAAATCATTGGTACCCCATTTTTTTCTCCAGCGAAGTAAAAGAAGGCAAGCCGGTTAGCACGAAGTTATTAGGCGAAAACGTTCTCATTAACCGGATCGATGGCGGCGTATTTGTTATCAAAGACCGGTGTTTACACCGGGGGGTTGCACTATCCAAAAAGCTCGAGTGTTACACCAAGGACACCATAACTTGCTGGTATCACGCGTGGACGTATCAATGGAAGGATGGCCTGCTTTGCGACATCCTGACTGACCCGGGCAGCCGCCGAGTCGGCAAACTCAAACTCAAAACCTACGCTGCCCAGGAGGCCAAGGGGCTGATTTTTGTTTTTATGGGGGATATTGATCCTCCTCCTTTATCACATGATGTGCCACCGAACTTTTTAGATGACAATATGGCGATTCATGGTATCAAAACAAAGGTGAACTCTAATTGGCGTATGGGTGCTGAAAATGGTTTTGACTCTACCCACGTTTTTCTTCATAAAGACAGCCAGATGATGCCGGGAAATGAAACGGTGGTACCCCTCGGTTTTTCTCCAAATCGTGGCGAAGAAAATAAAATGATAACCCTGGTTAAAAGTGATGAGGGGCCAACGGGTGTGTTTGACAATCTTGGCGCACATTCAAGACCGATTTTTGAAGGAACAATTCAGGGCGAACCGGTTGTCCATAGTGTGATGGGCGGCGACAAGCGCATTGCACTGCAAATTTCTATTTGGCTACCCGGAGCGCAAAAGGTAGATCCTTTCCCCGACCCTTCTCTCATTCAGTTTGAATGGTATGTTCCACGGGATGAGACTTCGCATTGGTATTTTCGAACACTCGGAAAGCGTGTCGAAAATCCTGTTGAAGAGGCCGCCTATGAAAAAGAATTCCATGAACATTGGAAGCCGTTAAGTTTACACGGCTTTAATGATGATGACATTTGGGCACGTGAAGCAATGCAAACCTTTTACGAAGATGACTGGGGTTGGGTCAATGAACAGCTATTTGAAGCGGACCGTAATATCATCGCGTGGAGAAAATTGGCCAGCGAGATGAATCGCGGTATTCAATCCCCAAGTGACTTGTAATCGCTTTCACATCAATGCCAGGATTCATAGCAATTAACTTTGCTTGGCTGTGATCCTCCCACATCCAAATTATTAAATTTTCCCAGTGCTCAAAAAACTGCTTAATACCTTATTAAACTCTTCTGGTGATTCGTACTGAGGCCAGTGAGCTGCATCATTTTTCATTACGTAGAGCATTGAGCCGGGTATTTTCGCCGCGCTATTTTCGGCGCAAGGAACGTCATGGCATGGATTGTCTTCGGTCCATAGGAAAAGTGTTTCCTTCTTTATTTTTTCCATCGGAATCAGGTAGTCATCGTGCATACCAATCATCGCCAGCACTTTGGGAGCCACTTCTTTTGAGCCGGGTTGCCGGTAACAGGTAAGCCGAGTGTTCACCAACTCATCGGTAATCATGCAGTCATGGTTATTCGGGTGGAATAACCATTTCATACGATTTTTAACGCTTTCAAACGTGGGTGGGCCCATTGTTGTGGCTTTGGATGTCAGGTCGATCAAGTCCTGTAACTCTTCTCGGCCTTTGTCGGTAATAATCGGTAAGCCGGCAGCGGTATTTAAATTTAGTTTTAAAACGCGATCGGGGTATTCAATGGTGAAAAGCCCTGACACCCAGCCACCCATGGATTCGCCAGATAAATGCGCCTGCTTAATACCAAGTGCATCCATTAATTCGCGTAAATGATCGACTAAAACCATTGGTGTGTAATCAAGCAAGGGTTTGTCGGACATGCCCTGCCCCACATAGTCGTAAGCTACTACATGAAATTCACCCGATAAGGCAACCACATTTTTAGCGTAGGCTTCGCAGTGCCCACCTACCCCATGCAAGAGAATCAGTGTCTCCTTGTTGCCTGTGCCGGCTTCCGCAATGCGGGTTTTTCCGTAAGACGCCGTTTTCACATAACGAATTTCTGCGCCCATAAAATCCAGCCACAATGACATGATTAGCTCCTATTCTAGAATTAACAAATCTCTGATTAATTCACTATTTAGTTTTCAAGTACGAAATCGCGCGACCAGATGGTCAGCTGCCGTTTTTAACAGCATGGTATCCGCACCAATCAGAAAAAAACTCGCGCCAATCTCCCTGTATCGTTTCGCCTGCAATGGCTCTCCACAGAAAACACCCACTGGCTTCCCGAGCGTGTGCACTTTTTCTATGGCCTGTTCGACAGCAAGACAGACATCAGGGTGGCCGGGTTGCCCCAGATATCCCATCGATGCGGCAAGATCGGCCGGGCCTATAAATACAGCATCAACACCCTCAGTAAGAGCAATTCCCTCGAGTTCCTCGATACCTTCAGGGCTTTCAATTTGCAACACCAGGCATATCTCCTCTTCCGCTTTGTGAAGATAATCGGTGATCGCTCCCCAGCGGGTCGCCCTGGTCAATCCGCCACCCAGTCCACGAACACCTTTAGGAGCATATTGGATGGCTTTGACTAATTGTGTGGCTTGTCCGGATGATTCTACCATTGGTATCAATAGGGTTTGAGCCCCTATATCGAGAGTCTGTTTGATATTGGCTACGTTGTGATCCTTTAGCCTGACAACTGGTTTTACAGGGTATGCCGCCAATGACTGCAATTGCCGTGTAATACTATTAATATCATTTGGGCCGTGCTCGCCATCAATCACCAACCAGTCAAAATCAGTGTTTGCCATCAATTCTGCTGTGGTCGCGTCGGCCAGCGCCATAAACGCACCAAGTTGCAATTGCCCGGCATTTAGCGCCCGTTTGAACGAGTTTTCGATTATCGGTACATGCATCTTTTATCCAGAGATGTCAGCCAGTTTATACAAAACGGAAGCCTAGACTACCCAGGGAGCCAAAATCCGCATGAAAGGTGTCGCCCCGCTCGGCAACCACTATCCGCGTAAAAGAACCGCCCAAAATGACCTGCCCTGCCTCCAGAGCAATGCCGTGGGCCGCCAGCCTCTTAACCAACCACACCACCCCATTACCCGGATGATTGAGGACGCCCGCTGCCACGCCTGTCTCTTCGATAAGCCCGTTACGTGACAGGATCCCGCCAACCCAGCGTAAATCTACCTCTCCAGGTTTAACCGGGAGTCCGCCCGTAATAAGGCCAGCAGAGGCGGCATTATCGGCGATGGTATCGAAGACCTTGCGACGGTTACCCGTCTGGGGATCAATGCGGATCACACGGGAGTCGACAATTTCAACCGCCGGGCAGACGTAGTCTGTTGCGCTCAATACATCACACAAGCTAATGTGCTCACCCTCCAAACGCTTTCCGAGCACGAAGGCTATTTCGAGCTCGACCATAGGCGCAATAAACCGATCAAAGGGGATTTCAGAATTGTCTGAAAACACCATATCTTCAAACAAGATACCGTAATCGGGCTCTGTTATCTGCGCTGACTGCTGCATGGCCCGGGAGGTGAGACCTATTTTACGACCCACAATTTTGTGACCCTGCTGCATCCTCAACCGCGTCCATCGCGACTGAATGGCATAACCATCTTCAATAGTCATATCAGGGTAACGCGTCGAAAACTGACCTATAGTGACACCACTTGTTAGCGCTGAATCAAGCGCTCGTGCTGCATCCTCGATGACCCGTTGGTCTAGCATGCCACCTGGGGCAAAAAGTGATTCATGATGATAGGAAGCATCGCGTCCCAGCGCTGGGTTTGCGCCCAGTGGCCACAGCGATCCAAGACATGTAACTCGGCGTTTTTCAAGTGCTCGAGAAAATAAAGGCTGGTTTCTAATGGAACGACTTTATCTTGTCTGCCATGCACAATAACCCATTCGTGCTCCATACGATTCAGGACGGGCGGAGGGATGATTATGCTATCCATGCCCTCATTCATCGCCTTGAACATCAACTCCTGAATAGGCCGCAACTCGGGATCCATGGCTTTGGCAAAGCGCTCCTGAATTATCTCATCTATGTTGTCAAATACACTCGGGTCGTATACAAAGCTCTCAATGAGCTCCCGGTAGCGACTGATACGGGGGTCGTCATAAAAACTCATCATCCGCGCGAGCGTGGGCGACTTCGTAAATGGCGCTCCGATAGCGCCCATCAACATGCACTTATCGAAAAGTTCGGGCATTTCAATGACACATTGCATGGCCAGCGCACCACCCATTGAATTGCCAATAATATGGGTTTTTTCAATACCCAACTCAGCCAGTAGACCCTTGACCTGCTCAACTCTGTAGCCCATCCACTTGCTGATTTTTTCAGGTATTGGATTGGGCATTTCAGACTTCCCAAAACCAATGGCATCGGGCGCAATGACGTAGAAATGTCGGGCTAAATCGGGGGCGCACAGCAGCCAATTTGATGCGGCGCTCGCCCCGGGCCCGGCACCATGTAGCAACAACAAGGGCGGGTTCTTAGGGTCGCCTGCCAACAGGCAATTGCTGGCCAGCTCTCCCGATGGAATCATTTTTTCATGCGCGTCGAAAACCATTACTTTAGCTCCTGTTAGCTATTGTCCACGAGGTTCATTTTTTGGATCAAACCCTGGATGTCGGTGTTTACCGCGTTATCCAGCAACACACCAACCCGGTTGATGCTGGCCACTACCGAACCATTCATACTGTGCACATAATAGGCATCGAGTGGGTAAACCACCGACTTGTCCTCAGGTGCCCGGTGGTAACTGAGTTGGCTGATACCAAAAACAGCCAAGCCCGCCGCTTCGGCGTGGGCCATCAGACGACTGGCTCTGTCTTTTGTCACGTCGCCAATAAACTCAAGCAGGAGCGGAGGTGAGACAGCGCCCTTGCCAGGCACAGCTTCTCGCCAGCGAACGGCACTTGTTACGCCATCAATCTCCAACAAACTTTCAAATGGAACGGGGGTTGCCATAATAATTACCTCATACTTAATGGAACTTCGTGTCTTCTTCTATTCAAGGAACCCCTTACCTGCCACCAGGCTGGCAGCGGTTTTTATCGCAGTCAATATCATCGTGTGGTCGGCGCGACCGGTACCCACCAGATCATAGGCGGTGCCGTGCGCTACTGTTGTGTGAACATAGGGAAGGCCTAATACCAATGCACAATTACCGGCAAAGCCCCAGGTTTTAATCGCGATATGACCCTGGTCATGGGTCATCGCCAGCACCACATCGTAGCGCCCTTCAATACACTGCCTGAACACAGAATCAGGTGGTTCGGGGCCTGTCGCATCGATACCTATGGACTGTGCCCGAGCCACCCCCGGCGCAATTTCCTGGTCCTCTTCAACACCACTGGCATGAGGGTTCAGTCCAGCCACCACGATGCGGGGTTTTTCTATGCCCCAGGATTTTAATGCCGTATCCAGCATCTTAAGAGCACTTGTCACCAACTCACTTGTGATTACGTCACACACCTGACGCAAGGGCATATGATCTGTAAGATGCATAACCCGCAGTGGCCCGCTGATAAGAAACAGGTAACTTTGCCCCGGCTCCACATTGACCACCTTGTCGAGAACGCCGGCCATCTTCATGGAGACAGAACTGATTGGTGCCATCACCGTGGCGACGCACTCTCCCGTTCTGGCCATCCGGTCGGCTTCATCCAACCACTGTGCACTGATAGCGCCACAGCTAAGGTTATCCTGAGCTGGGATGTAGCTGCCAGAGTCAAACTCGGTTGGCTCAAGAATGTCCAATACTTCCTTGTCATCACTGTGCTCCTCGAAGGAGTCGACGATGTGTATAGCGAGGGTCAACCCACAACTCTGCATCGCCTGTCGCATTACTGCTCCGCTACCGATCAAAATGGGGCGACACACTTCATGCAGTTCACCGCTTGCCCAAGAACGAGCCACAACTTCGGGACCCACACCAGCGGGGTCACCGATCATTATTGCAATGTTGGGCTTAGATAACTCCGACACGCCGGGGTTTGCCATTCACATGCTCCTCCACCAGTGACTCAACCAATGACACATCGCGCTGTTTGATTGCGCGGATGATTGCTCTGCGTTCCTTATGGGCTGTTTGAACTTTTCCTTTCGTAAAATTGATCCTGGCGCCCTGCCAAAGGTAAAAATCCGCGAGCCGCCACAGACTCTCCAGCCATAGCGAAATACTCGGGGAGCGCGCCATATCGTGAATGTGGTAGTGATAATGATCGACCGAATCGGCATAGGCATCCCGATGTTCCAGCGTATCAAAGGCAGTGTTGGAAATGACGGACTCCACCTGTTGTAGCTGCTCAATCTCGTCATCAACCCATCGCGCGGCGGCCATACCGGCGATCCCGCTTTCTGCCTTCCCCAACGTATAGAAAAAGTCTGCAATCTCTTGTTTACTAGGAGACACTACCTTGCACCCAACCTGGGGAACTATGTTGACATAGCCCATACTCCGCAAGTGACTGACTGCCGTACTAACCGGCTGTCGGCTCGCATCAAACTCCTCGGCCAGGGAATTGATGGAAAGCAACTCGCCAAATTGGTACTTACCACTGACAAACCTATTTTCCAACGCATCCAATATTAAGCCCGATTTACCTGTGAGTAGGCCATTTGATTTTTGTCGTTTTGTCGCTGCTGCGCTCATTATATTTCCCTACCCCGGTAGCTTTTTTAAGTATCTTTCCATAAAACTAATAAGAGCACATCTGTTGCCAATTACCATTCTGTAATGCTAGCATTACAGAACTCAGTGTACCATGTGTTTCTTTTATAGAACCCGAATTATGAGTTACAAAATTTTTTAAACGTTGCCTGACTATGCGATGAAACCCAATAACCGGGCTCGACCAATTAAAAAAGGCTAGAAAGATGCTTGATCTCGATGAGCTAGTCAATAACGATGGCAGTGAACAGTCACGGGAAATATTCTGGAATCAGGATCTTTATCAATTGGAAATAGAGCGGATTTTTAGCCGATGTTGGCTTTTTCTGACTCACGAGAGCCTCATACCCAAATACGGCGATTTTGTCAGCGCCCGCATGGCGGAAGAAGAAATCATCGTATGTCGCCAAAAAGACGACACCATCCGCGCCTTTATTAATTCCTGTACTCACCGGGGCAACCAGGTATGCCATGCGGAAAGCGGTAATGCCCGCGCCTTCATTTGTAATTATCACGGCTGGGCATACGGTACCGACGGGGCCCTGGTTGACATACCACTGGAACAACGTTGTAACGCTCAGGTCAACAAGGAAGATTGCGGCCTCCCGCAGGTCCGTGTTGAATCCTACCGTGGTTTCCTCTACGGCTGTTTCGATGCGGAGGCTCCTAACCTGGAAGAGTACCTGGGTGAGTTTGGCTGGCTATTGGATACCTGGATGATTGGCGCCGGCAATGGTGTTGAACTACTGGGCCCACCCAGTAAATCGGTCCTCGACTGTAACTGGAAGGTGCCAGCAGAAAATTTTGTAGGTGATGCCTACCACGTGGGCTGGACACACGCTGCGGCACTGGAAGTCATGGGTGGTGAGCTGGCCGGGTTGGCCGGGAATCGCGCGGACATGCCATTTGATGACATGGGCAAGCAATTTACCACTCGACATGGCCACGGTTTCGGAGTGATCAACAACGCTGCGACATCAATACACATCGACCGCGCTGATTACGATACATTTATGGCGGAGCAACTGCCGAAAGTGGCAGAAAATCTGGGAGAAGCGCGAGCAGATTTGTTTAACGGCCACTGGAACTGTACGTTATTTCCGAACAACTCGTTTCTGTATGGAACCAATACATTCAAAGTTTGGCACCCCCGAGGCCCACATCAGATTGAAGTGTGGAGCTGGACACTCGTACACAAGGATATGGATCGGGAGTTAAGGAAAAAAATACAAATAGGCGCGGCATTCACATTTGGCACAGCCGGCACCCTGGAAGCGGACGACGGCGAGAATATGATGACCTGTACCCACTCCAATCGCGGTTCTGTGACAAGGCGTGGCACTCTTAGATCCACAATGGGATTGAATCACGAGGGGCCCCATCCGGATTACCCGGGTATTGTTGGTGCCAGTTTTATTGGCGAAACCAGTTATCGCGGGTTTTATCGCTTTTACAAGGAGATACTAAAGGCTCAGAGCTGGGATGCCGTGCGGGACAACGATGACAGCTGGGACAGCACTTTTGAAAACCGCGATTTTTGGAAAAATCGCCCCACCGCGTCTTGAATTCAGGGATAATTATGCCGACTGACACAAAGCCGAAAGTAGCGACCGCGCGACGCGTAACAGCGGAACTTCAACACCAGATTGAACAACACTATTATACTGAGGCACGCATGCTTCAAGACGAGCTTTTTCGCGAGTGGCTCGAACAGTTAGTGGCTCCGGACATTCACTATTGGCTGCCCGTGTATGAGCAGCGATTTCGGAGGGACAAACGCCCGGCACCGACCCCTGATGACGCTGCCATTTACAACGATGATTATGCCATGCTGAAAATGCGGGTGGAACGACTCTACACCGGGCAGGTCTGGATGGAAGACCCTCCTTCCCGCATACGATACAGTATCTCAAATGTGGAGGCCTACCACACAGAAATACCCGGTGAGTTGCAGGTATACAGCAACTTCACCATACAGCGCCATCGTCGGCAAACGGAGCACTACACCCACACAGGCGGCCGCCAGGATTTGCTGCGCCAGGATGGGACAACATTTAAATTAGCGCGCCGTAAGATAGACCTGGACGCTCGCGTCGTTCAGGACAAAAACCTTTACTTTTTTGCCTAGGCAAATGCACGGAGAAAAACAATGAGTGTATATACTGTTGAGCGCGTATTGTGGGAGTTTGGTGAGAACCCGGAACGAATTGGGCAATTTCAGGCAAACCCCGTTGAATATCTCTCCCACTATCAACTTGATGATGAAGAGAGTAAGGCCCTGACGGAAGTTGACCTCAAAACACTGGCCGAACTGGGTGTAAGCACACTGCTGACCATGATGGTCTGGCCTATGATCAATGGACCAGAAGGAATGCCCTTCGCTTACCTTGATCATATGAGCGATGAAAAAGTCTCGGCGCCGCCGGCTTCCTGAACCGCAAACCAATCACACTTACATGAGGATATGAGCATGGCTGAACTAGTTGCTGGATTTTGTCTCCCCCACGACCCCTTGATGGCGTCGACGCCACAAATCAATGAGCAGGCCAAAGCAGATATTGTGTTTGAGGCACTCGAAGAAGTGAACCGCCGGATCAAGGCCATGAATGTCGATACCGTTATCGTCATCGGCGACGACCACTACTGCAACTTTGGCCCTCACTGCCTGCCTCAGTACCTTATTGCCATTGGCGATGCGGATGGCCCGAGGGAACCCTGGTTGGGCATTGACCGGTATCCAGTTCAAATAGACACGGAGTTGGCCACACACATTATGAACTTTGGATTCGACCGCGGCTTTGATTGGGCTGTAGCCAAAAATATTACGCTTGAGCACGGCACGATGATACCCGTCCACTTTGCGGTGAAACCGAACGAAAGTGGTATTAAATCCATTCCGATTTATACCGCATCGGGCGTCGAACCACTATTGCGCTCACGCCGCGCCTACGAACTGGGCCAGATGATTGGCCAGGCAGTGGCGGCTTACGAAGGTGCCGCGAGGGTCGCAATTTTTGGCACAGGAGGCATCAGCCACTGGGTTGGAACTGCGGAAATGGGCCAGGTCAATGAAGAGTTCGACCGCATGGTACTGGATAAGGTCGCGGCCGGTGACGTGGAGGCGCTGATCGCCATGTCCGATGAATACCTTATTGAAACCGCCGGCAATGGCTCACTGGAAATTCGCAACTGGATTATGGCAATGGGCGCTGTCGGTGCTAAGGGAGCAGAGCTTATTTGCTACGAGCCAATTCCTGAATGGATATGCGGCATGGGCGTTGCAGAACTTAAATTAGCAGGGTAAATACAGTATGCAATATCAAAGACGTTACCAATTCACCCCGCTACTGATCGCGATAGCAGCGGCCGGTATGTCACTGCCTGCAACATCGATGGCCACAGAGCCTAACCAAACACGCGTATCAAGCCAACGAGCGAGCGTTGAGCACACGACACAAACTCAAGCGTTGGCAGAACAGCAGGAAATTGAACGACAGATAAAACGCATTGAAGCAAAGCTTAAAACCGAACCTAAAGAGAAAGGCTGGGTGATCGTCGGTGACGCCTATATGCACCTCAAGCGATACAACGAGGCTGTTAGCGCCTATCAAAATGCCTATTTACTCAGCGAAGATTCCAAAGACGTTCGAGCCAAAATAAAACGTGCATTGAATCACGCGCAGGTGGAACAATAATAGCAATAGCGGGGCTGCGAGTTCATCGCTGACTTATTCTTGTGCAAGAAATTCTTCGACAAAACTCAGTCGGTCGTTGCCCCACCACATCTGATCGTCAATAATAATTGTTGGCACGCCAAACACCCCTTTTTCTACCGCCTCCGTGTTTGAGGCTATGTATTCGGGCAGCTCTTTCGCCATGCTGGCATAAGCGACAAACTCCGCCACTGACCAGCCCATTGTCTCTGCCAGGTCGGACAGGGTCCGCTCAGCACTCATATCCCCGCCCTGCCCCCAGCCCAGCGCAAAGGCTTCCCTTACATATTTTTCCGCAACACCCCTCTCCAGAGCATAAAAAGTGCCCGCATTCATTTTGTGGGAATCCAGCGACGCGGGAAACGCTACGGGCAAATCACGTTTCTCTGCCCAGCGGTTTATATCGATCATAAGATAGCGTAGCTTGACTGGGATCTCACGATTGGATGGGCCGGTGTTGCCCGCCGCGATTTTCGCCTCGGGCAGGTTGATGGGTTTGTAGATGAGATCCCTGTCATAACGTTTTGCCAATTGGCACACGCTATCGTGCGCTAGATAGGCAAAGGGACTCATAAAGTCAAAAAAATATTCCAGTTCGCCGCTCACTCTTCTGGCCTTTTCCCAACGCCAATACCGCCGTCGCTGAGGATAGTGGTACCCGTCATGTAGCGCCCGTCTTCGCGCGAGGCCAGCAGTACGAATATACCGGCATGGTCTTCAGGTTGCGCCGGAATACCCAGTGGAGTCATGCCAGCAATCAGCTCCTCTATACCCGGTGCATCCAACATATGTACAGTATCCATGCCGGTGGAGGCCGGTCCGGACAAATTGGTCAGTGTGCCACCAGGCGCCACACCATTGACACGAATTTCCGGGGCCAGTTCCCAGGCCAACGCCTTGATCAGACCCTGTACCGCGTGCTTGGTAGCCACATAGAGGAAGCCGCCTCCCCCGGTAAAATAGCTGGAACTGGACGCGGTGAAGATCATAGACCCGCGGCTTTTCTTAAGAGCTGGCAGGGCCGCTTTTGCACCGAGCACATAGCCTTTGACGTTGATATCGAACAATTCTGCGTAGCTGTTCTCAATTGTAGTGGCGTCTTGCTCCTGCAAACTACCCATATAGTCCCAAATGCCGGCGTTAGCGACAAAGCAGTCCAACTTGCCGTATGTACTCACTACCGAATCAACGGCGCGCTGATTATCCTCAAATTTGCGCACATCACCAACACTGACTACAACTTTGTCGCCAAAGGTGGTGGTGAGGTCATCTGCATGGGTCTGCTCCTTGACCATAACACCCACTGTTGCGCCTTCGTTAATAAAACGCTCTTCCACTGCCCTACCGATACCGGTGCCTCCCCCGGTAACCAAC
>JABIVN010000290.1 GCA_018667205.1 Gammaproteobacteria bacterium
GGCGCGCGAGTCGCCTTGATCGACATTAACGCCGAGCCTTTACAGGTGGTTGTCAAGGAAATGACCGACGCGGGGTACGATGCGAAAGGCTGGGTGCTGGACCTCTCGGATGAGGCCGCAATTGGTAAGGTGTTCTCTGAGATAGGAGAGCACTTTGGCGGCATTGATATTCTGGTTAATAATGCAGGAATATCGATTTTCGCGCCGATAGATGCTGAAGATTACGGGATCGCCTGGAGTAAAAGCATGGCGGTCCTCCTCACAGCGCACACGTTAACCATTCGGGCGGCGTTACCGTTTTTACGTCAGTCTGCGCACGCGCGCATCGTGAATATTGCGTCGACCGAGGGACTAGGTGCTACTAAATATGGCAGTCCGTATACCGCGGCAAAAACGGGGGTGATCGGCTTGACCCGTTCTCTGGCGATTGAACTGGGCCCGGAAAATATTTCGGTTAATTGTGTTTGCCCTGGACCTATTAATACTGGCATGACGTCAGCTATTGCAGAGCAAGACAAGACCATTTTTGCCAAACGTCGCACAGCGCTGAGACGGTATGGGGCACCTGAAGAGGTCGCGCACGGCACCCTCGGCCTGGTTTTGCCGGCGTCACAATATATCACCGGCGTTACGTTGCCTGTGGATGGCGGCTTGACGATCCGCAATGCTTGACGCGATGAAAGCGAATCGTTCGGAAAAAGCTTTCGACCGTGAGAAAATTCACGCAGGGAACATAGGGCGGAGTGTTGACCACGCGGCCGTCAAAGTCGAGGTTGAACGCCTTTTGGTCAACATGAATTTGCAGCAAAAGATTCATGAAATACGAGGCTGGCAGGCTGCGCCTATCGACGGGCTTTATTACGCGGGTGGAGATGAAGCGCTCAACATTCCTGCCTATAGGATGGTTGACGGACCAAGAGGAGCAAGAACCGGAATGGCGACAGCCTTTCCCGTGGCCATTGCGCGGGGAGCAACCTTTGACGTTGAGCTTGAAAGACGGGTTGGTTTGGCTGCTGGCCTGGAGGTTGCCGCGAAGAATGGCAATGTAATCCTCGCGCCGACGATTAATCTGCTTCGTCACCCGGGTTGGGGGCGCGCCCAGGAAACCTATTCGGAAGACACCTTTCATATGGGGGCGATGGGTGTGTCGTTTGTATCCGGTGCCCAAAATCATGTGCTGACGAGTCCGAAACATTTCGCACTTAATAATATTGAAATGACCCGGTTCGAGATGAGCGCGAATATCGACGAGCGGTCGCTGCATGAGGTTTATCTGCCTCACTTTAAGCGCTGCGTTGTCGAAGGTGCTGCTGCCTCGGTGATGAGCGCTTACAACAAAATAAATGGTGTTTATTGCGGTGAGCACCCGGTTTTACTTAACGATATTCTGCGGGATGACTGGGGATTCAAGGGTTTTGTGGAATCAGACTGGTTTTTGGGGACTCGATCTACGGCGGATGCGATCAATGCCGGTATGGATATCGAGATGCCAGTGGGTTACCGGTTTGACGACGACAAGATCACGCAAGCGCTCGCTGCGGGTGAACTGACCGAGAAAACGATTACCCGGAACGCAGGCAGGGCGCTATACCAAAAGGTTGCGTTCGATCTTGCGAATCGGCAGAAGCCCGATCCGTCAGTGGTGGAATGCAGTGAACATATTGAGCTTGCCCGGGAGGTGGCCGAGAAGTCATTCGTTTTGTTAAAAAATGAGGCTGTGCTGCCTTTGTCGGTTTCGCAAACGATCGCCGTGATCGGTGACCTTGCTGATGTTCCGAACCTGGGTGATCGTGGTAGCAGTATGGTGACATCCTCACAGGTCACTACCCCCTTGGAAGGACTCAGAGCATTTGGCAACGAATTTGGCAACGAATTTGAAAACGAATTTGAAAACAAAGAAGCCATCCACTACTTCGCCAGTGATGCCGATTTGGACGGCATAGGGGAATTCGATGTTGCTGTGGTTGTGGTGGGGCTGACCTACAAGGAAGAAGGCGAGTTTATTCCGAGCCAGCAACAGGAGTCAGATGGCTCTGATCTTGCCCGGGGCGGGGACCGCGCCCATCTCAGGTTGCCCGAAAGTCAGGAGAAGTTGATTCATAAGGTTGCTTCTAAAGCCAAGAAAATCGTCGTGTTGCTTGAGGGTGGGAGTGCGATTGAGGTGTCGAGTTGGGTAAACAAGATCGATGCGTTGATGATGGTCTGGTACCCGGGTCGCGAAGGTGGGCATGCCATTGCCCGTGTGCTTTTTGGGACGGTTAGCCCGTCCGGGAAGTTGCCGGTTAGTTTTCCTCGGTCACTCAGTCAACTGATGGATTGGGATATTACGGCACTCGATATTACTCACGACCTATTCCATGGCTATCGCTACCTGGACAAAAAAGCAGAACAGCCAGAGTTCTCGTTTGGGTTCGGACTCAGTTATACGGAATTCACCTTGCAAGGTTTGCAGGTAGAGCGTGCAGAGGATCGATTCTTTTTGAGTGTCAGCGTGAAGAACACGGGCGACAAAGTTGGTGCAGCAGTGCCACAACTGTATGTTTCGTATCGTAACTCATCTGTTGAGAGACCCGTTAAAGAGCTCAAGGGATTTGGGCGGGTTGAACTGGGTCCGGGCGAAACCGTAGATTTGGAAATTGAACTGAGTGATGAAGAACTGTGCTACTACGACCCAGATCGTCGTTGGGTGCTTGAAGCCTGCACTTATGATTTCAGAGTAGGACAGGTGTCAGATAACCTGCCGTTCGAATCGGCCTGGCGCTTCGACGGCGAAGACTGGTTGCCCGAATGAACGTGATCGGTGACCCGAGCCCGATTTACGCATCACTGATAGAGACAGCAACTGATAGTCTTCTTGGGCTGGGTAAGCACGGCGCATGGAAGTGTTGTTTGTCGCCGGTCGCCGGCCGCCGCGATCGCTGACTAATCTGCTTTGCTGAGGGCTTCCAGTAGCGGTATCAGCTTTTCCTGGGTTGACTCATGATAGAAATCTTCGCCCAGTAACC
>JABIVN010000291.1 GCA_018667205.1 Gammaproteobacteria bacterium
ATTTACAAGCATGTCAGTTGACATTTTCTAGGTCAGCGAGCAATTAAGCGGGTACTGACAAGTAAACCGAACATCATTGTTAGAATGTGTGGATGAACACCTACAAAAGACACAGATTTCCACCTGAAATCATTAGCTACGCCGTTTGGCTCTACTATCGCTTCAATCTCAGCCATCGAGATATCGAGGATCTACTAGCAGAGCGCGGTATTACCGTCAGTTACGAATCTATCAGGCTATGGTGTATCAAATTCGGACCAAAATACTCAAAACGATTAAAGCGAAAGCACCGGGGGTTTGGCGATACTTTCTACGTCGACGAAGTATTCGTGAAGATCAGAGGCAAGCAGCATTATCTATGGAGAGCTGTGGATCAGGATGGAGAAGTAGTTGATGTGTTTCTGCAAGCACGAAGGGATGGAGCTTCGGCAAAGCGGTTCTTCAAAAGGCTGTTGCGAAGTCATGGTGGAGAACCCAGAAGGATAGTCACGGATAAATTGCGTAGCTATGGTGTCGCTCATCGGGAACTGATTCCTGATGTACTCCACAGTACCAAGCAGTGTGAGAACAATCGAGCGGAGCAATCCCATGAGACGACCAGAGTGAGGGAGCGAGGGATGCGAAAATTCAAATCAGTCAGGCAGGCACAGCGATTTTTTACCGTACATGCTGCGGTCACAAATCTATTCAATCTTGGTAGACATCTTGTCAACGCTGAACACTATCGAAACCTCAGGATCGGTGCGTTCAGCGAATGGAGTAGCGCAGTAACCTGAACGAAGATGTGCGAGTTTCTCTGGTCGAGGAAAGTTAACTTGTCAGAACCGATTTTCGTTTTGAACATCCCCGTGTCGGTGGTTCGATTAAACCTCTGGCCACCAATCGTTGTTCGCCTCTTGCGAAAATACGAAAACCCCAAATCATCGACAAGCGCAGGTTTTTCGCGCAGCGAAACACAGAAAACGATTTCTATATCATCGAGTCGCTTTCAGCACTGGGCGACGTTCCAAATAGTCCGTGACACGTTCATATGCCAGGGCAAACTCAAGTACTTGCTGATCCTGCCCCATTCGACCAATAAACTGGATCCCCATGGGACGACCCAACTCATCAAACCCGGCCGGTAAGCTAGCCACCGGCAAACCCGCCAGAGTCCCGCCGATAGTAACTTCCATCCAGCGGTGGTAGGTATCCATTGGTTTTCCGTTTATTGATTTTGGCCAGTGAATCACTCCAGAAAAAGGAAACACCTGTGCGGCAGGTAAAGCGAGTACGTCGAAACGCTCAAATAATGATTGCAGTGCCAAATACCATGCTGACCTACCGTTGGCTGCTGCGGTAACCCGCGCCGCCGTCATACCCAGGCTGCCTTCGTACTCCCAAATCGTTTCAGGCTTTAACAAAGCTCTCGACTGAGGGTTGTCATAGAGTTGCTTGAGAGCGCTGGAAGACCAATGGCGCAGTGTCAGCCACGTTTCCCATAACCGGGCCATGTCATAGTCTGGCATGCATGGTTCAACAACCGCCCCGTTTTTAGTCAGGCCGACCAACGCCGCTTCACACAGTTCTAAGACGCCGGGCTCCATGTTTAAGTAGCCCTGGTAGTTGCCCATCCAACCGACTTTTAGATCAGGGAATTTACGCGCCTTAAACTCGCTATATGGGGGAATTTTATCGCGCAGTGACAAGGGCGCGCGATTATCATACCCTGCCATGGTTTCCAGCAACCGGATGGTATCTTCAACCGTACGCCCCATTGGTCCATCGGTCGACAATTGTTCGTAAAACACGTCGCCGTTTTCGTAAGGACTTGGCACTCTGCCCTGACTCGGTCGAAAGCCCACGACATTGTTAAAGCCTGCCGGGTTACGCAGCGACCCCATCATGTCGCTGCCATCAGCACACGGCAACATTCGGGTCGCCAGCGCAGCTGCTGCACCACCACTGCTACCGCCTGCTGACAGAGCAGGGTTGTAAGCATTGCCCGTAGTACCGAAGACCTCGTTGTAACTATGCGACCCAAAGCCAAACTCAGGCGTATTTGTTTTGCCAATGAAAATGGCGCCTTGAGCGCGAATTCGGGCGATATGAAAGCTGTCCTCTTTAGCAATTGTGCCAGCAAAAAGTGGCGAGCCGTAGCTTGATGCCAGGCCTTTGGCATCGGCTAGATCTTTCACCGCATGGGGCATGCCATGCATCCACCCCCAGTGTTCTCCACGCTGCAACGCCTTGTCACCCTCGCTGGCCTGCTGCAGCAATACATCGTCTTCAAGCAAGCTCACGATGGCATTATAGGTCGGGTTATACCGGTGTATTTTGGCTAAATAGGACTGCATTACTTCAACACAACTGACTTGTTTTTTACGAATCGCCACCGATAGTTCGGAGGCACTTAAATGAGTGATATCAGTCTGGTCAACCTCCACCCGAGCGCCTACGATACCCGGAGCCAGCATCGCGGCCCCCACACCCATCGAGTATTTAAGAAGCTGGCGACGATTTACGCCTTCGATCACAGACGCAGAAGATTCTGCGGAGGTACTCGAAGATAGGTTTTCAATGCTACCCGAGTTTTTCATCGTCATAATCCTCTCTGTAAATGCCCATTTACTAAATGGTAGTCGTCGGCAAGCTACGCCTGTCTGCTAACAAATCAATTGCGTCGCTGCATCTAAGGCAACAAGCGGATCATACTAATGATTGCTTCATCGAAACCTGGCGATCATCGCGTCCATTAACTCAGCCGAAGGACCCCAGCCGTGGGTCTCACCATTGCCATCTGCGCGCGGCCATGTCGAATACATGGTGATGACGAGACCAGCCTCTGGCACCACGCGGACGAACTGGCCGTGTATGCCATAGCCACTCACGTCGCCGTCAGGGTTCCCTTCGCCCCACCAGAATGAACGGTAAAACGGCTTGTATCCGTCGGGCGCTGGGTAAGGCCACCTGGGGTCACCTTGCTGGCCCAGAATGTCCTGGATAAATGCAGCCGGAATCACTTCATTCCCAAATGCCTTACCATCGTTCAGAACCAGTAATCCCACGCGGCCAAGATCACGCAAGGTGGCGCTCATACCGTGATCGGCCAGAACAAAGCCGCCTTCATCCACGGTGATGTTGGCATCGAACTCTGCACCCATCGGCTGCCAGACATGTTCTGAGATCAGTTCTGCGAGTGGTTGCCCTGTCGCCGCTTCGAGCACCCAACCGATGACGTTGGTGGAACCGGATCGATAGCTGAACTTGCCGAGTTTTGATTTGTCTCGCCCAATCATTGGAAGAAATTCATAAAGGCCAGTCGGTCCATCCTCCGGGCAGTAGTCGGCATCAGTCCAACCGATGGCGCAGTCCTGGATGCGAAACGTCGTCGTGAAATCCGGGTAATCTTCCGTGTAGTCGGACCCGTCACGCATGTCGAGAACCGTTTGCAGTGAATCGGGGCCATAGCCGCTTCTGGCAAGCGCGGGTACATAATGGGACACCGGTTTGTCGAGATCGACGGCGCCCTCGGCGGCTAGCTTACCGGCAACCAGCCCGACAAGGGACTTGGACACTGAGTTCATCAGATGCGGGCGGTCTTGTGTGAGGTGGCCGTAATACTTCTCGAACAGAATTTCACCGTCTTTGATAATCAGCAGGCCATCGATGTACTGATGCGCGGCGATTTCGTCAATCGATTGTTTACGACCCTGGAACGCAACAGAAAAATCAGCAACGGGGGCATCGCTTTTCTTGAGCAGCAGGAATCGATCGGGATCGCGCGGGATGTTAACCGTGGGGATCACTTCCCGCATATGGCTGAAAGACCAGCGATTGACGGGCCCGAACTGGAAGGATTCGAGTGTCAGGTTTTGCGGTCGGCCACTTTCCTCCGCTATCGAAATCGATTGGCCGAGGAGACCCGTCATCAGGATAGCCAGCATGCTAACCATCTTGCTCACATTGTTCCCCACTGAGCACTCCTAAGAATTGAATTTTTAATCTAACCCAAACGTGCCATACCGCGCCGCTTTCGGACGATTATTGCACGATTATTGCACGATTGACATGTCATTCGACATGCTACAGCATGTCATCCGACATTTACACGAATGTCATCTGACAATTGCGGTGTCAGCGAGCAGTTAAGTGGCACTTGGGTATGCTGAGTTAGACAAAACTGGTAGAACGTACCGTTAACAAAATAAAGAAGAGGGTA
>JABIVN010000292.1 GCA_018667205.1 Gammaproteobacteria bacterium
TGTTGTCTTCGCCGCTTCTACATTCTCTGTTCCTTCGAACGTCAGTCCGAAGTCGCCGAGGAATCGGTCGATGGCTCTTTGTAGATCCGGAACCGCAATCGCAATATGATCCAACGCTACTATCATGGTGGTGCCTCGTTATTTAAATCCTGTGTATGAAAGAAAATCGTCAGTCTGGGTTCGAACCGCGGTGCTTTTTTCTTCCAGAGATTCGAGGACAATTTCTTCATCCGGTGTCACTTCAAATATAGACTGACCTTTTTTGATGATCGTCGCATCAATATCCAGTAAGACCTTGTCGATGGTACCAGCAAAAGGAGCATGTACCTTGTTGAACATCTTCATCACTTCAATAATGAACAACGGGTCGCCGATCTCGAAATGCTGTCCCGCCTCAATGAACGCGGGACGATCTGGCGCCTCACGCGCATAGTACATGCCACCGGTCGGCGCTGTTATCTCGTTACCGGAAATTGCAGGCGGCGGCGACAATACCTTAAAGGCTGACGCCTGAGCCTCCCGGTCGCGTAATCTTTCAGGAATAATGACACCCAGAGCCTCTGTGACTTTAAGTTCAAAGAAACCCGTTCTTTTGCCGATGTAGGGCAGAATTGAAAGAACATCGAGTCCAAGTTGGAATCCCTCGTGCGCTGCCTGAACATCCGCTAATCGAGCACCAAACACGTCTTTCGCCTTTTTACCCTTGAGCCCTTTACACAGCGCCTGCCAGTCCGAGATATCCAATTCGGCCTCCAGGCTATCGTAAAAACTCAGCGCCTCTTGCAGCAATTCGTCGTCATGCTCCCAAATCGCATACAAAGCAGGTATACCGACTCGCGTATCCATATTGAGATATCGATAGAGATCTGCCAACACCCGAACAGGGTTTGATCGCCATTCCACCCCATCTTCGCTGATCGAAAAGTGTTGCTGGTTAATCGCTAGCCAACCTGAAAGATAATGCGGTTCTACAAACAATCGGTTCATCGGCCGTGCCAGCAAACTAGCCTTGCGGGTCATGATGTCTTTTACTGCCGATTGATAGAGCGCATCTTTGTTTTGTTTCAACTGGTAAGTCTGGATTTCGTTGTAGGCGTGAACAATGTCAATGTTGTCACTGAGAGCCTTTAACTGCCCAACCGCGGTCAGATATGGCAGCACAAAATTGGTTGCAGGCCTGGCCTCGGCATTGTTACCCAACAGCCAGTTGACCAACCCGTAAAGAAACTCAATATTCGTGCTGAGGTTATCCCCACTGAGTCGAGTCTGCCTCAGGATATCAGCCATTTTCGCGTAAGATTCGGCGCGCCCCCGGCCAGTGCTTAGCAGCAGCGCAATGTTGGAATCATAGGCCCCCGCCAAATGGTACTTCATAAACACATCTGTATCGGGGTTGTGTAAACAGATGCCCTGATCATCGCGAATTTCACCTTCAATGGTATCTGACCATTGAGTGATAACACCACCGGCGTGGGGTTTCAGTGCCCGATCGGTCGCATTCATCCTTGCTTCTAGCGAAGCTGGTTCACGACGCTCACGGGTTGGCTTTGGCAAGCGTTTACCATGACGAGCCAGTAACACCATCAGTTCTACGATAGAATCGACTGCAAACGAATCATCGCTATCATCTGGGTTAGTAAACTGCAGGGTGTAGCAAAGTTCACTGACCCTGTGTTCGACCTGCACCCGAGTGTTCATTTCCATGAAATAGTGACGATCACGATCGATAATACACTCAAATGTAGAAACAGAATCAAGACCAACCGCCCCGCCAAAGCGTGATGCTTCTTCTTCCATTTCCTTGAGCATTTTCAGATCAGTTTCGAGTGTTTTTCTTGCGGCCTCATTATCGGTTCGTTCGATCGCTTCAGCCAGTTCTTCTACGGTTACAGATACCTCAAGCAGCTTCTGCTCATTCATCTGCACCGAGCAGTCGCGCCCACCCAGTGTGGTACACCAGTCGCCATTCCCGATTACCTGTATTTCTAAATGACGGACGGTCTCGACATTGATCTCTGCAAGGACGTTCTTGTTGTCGCCAACGCCAGTCGCTTTGACCTCAGAGAGAACCTCTCGCAGCAATGGCGCAACGGGCTTAACAGCCTGGTTCAGTTTTTTTACTGCGCTGCCTTTGTAGTGAACCGGCGCATCAAGAATTCTTTGGCCTTTACCGCCACCACCCCCGATGGCCTTAAGCCTTATCCTGTTATCCGGGTTTCTCTTAAAGATCTTGCCGATTTCTTCTGCCAGAGTTTCAGCCAACTGGTCAACCGAGAAAAGATCAACCCCCTTTGTATAAGACGCATCCAACACCAGCTCGGCTTTTTCGTCGAGGGTGCTGGCGTTATTCATCAAAGCTTTCGGGACCTTAAGTCCGTACTTTTTGATCACGGTTTGCAGTTCCACCTCGCTTGGATGCAATCTTAACAACGTCAGGGTTGTCGCGTTGTCGATCCCCGGCGTCACAGAAACACCAACTTCCAGTGCGGTACGCTTCGCAAGATCTTTTCTGCCGGCTGACTCAACGGTACCTGAGCAGGGGCCGATAAAGTTCAACCCAGCAGCTTCCATGGCAGACACCATCGTTTCATCCTCTGCCATAAAGCCGTACCCTGCGAAAATACTGTCGTACCCATTGTTCCTTGCGATCTGAACGATCTGGGTGATTCGCGCGTTACGTTCGTCTTTGGTCGCTCCGGTGTAATCCTGAACGCGATGCACCTTGGAGGGGTCCATGCGTTTTCGCAATTCCGGTGACAGGGCATTGGCATAAGTGATGGAGTCTTTCTCTGACAAAAGAATTCCAA
>JABIVN010000293.1 GCA_018667205.1 Gammaproteobacteria bacterium
CGAGTGCCTTTATGGCGTCGTCTACCCTGCTAATGCCTTTGATGATGAGTGGAATATCAAATTTCTTCTTTATTCTCTTTACCGTGGTCCAGTTAAGGCTTGCTTGAAAACTCATGTCACCGATAGCCGCAGCTTTAGAAGTGGGCACAACGCGTTTCGCGATGTCCCTTTCCCTGCGGCTGACTACCGCTGTATCCACGGTCAGACAAAATCCCGCGTAGCCGCTGGCGACGACTCTTTCAACAATGGCGTCGACCCAGGCTTCATCTCCTCGAGCATAGAGCTGGTAAACCTTCGCTGCATTCGACGAGGTGGCGACTTCTTCGATGTCTGGTGCCGAGACTGAGCTGGCCATTGTCATGACGTTGGTTTCAGCGGCAGCTATGGCGGCGCTGGAGGCGCCGCCCGGGTCAAACATCTCGAGTGAGCCAATAGGCGCAAGAATCAATGGTAGGCTAAGCTGCTGGCCGAGGAATGTTCCGCTGGTATCGACGTTTGAGACATCGTTCAGAACCCGTGGAAGCAACCCGAGTTTGTCGATTGCGTGTCGGTTTCTTCGCAGGGTGGTTTCGGTCTCTGCGCCACCAACCAGGTAATCCCAGCGGGTGATGTCAAGATTCAGTTTGGCAGCCTTCACGATTTCGTGAATGGTTTTCAGGTCTTTAGGGTCCATGATCGCCTACTAATTGGTACCGATCCCGATGTTACCACAGACCGTTTGGCGGACCTGTTGTGGGCAAGGCGCTTGATAGATCTGCTCGAGAGGTTTAATAGTCTTGACTGGGACGACTGATCCAGTAGGCTATGCGGTTTTCATCCATCGGCGAGAAAAACCTGATGTCAGTATTTAGTGACGAAGATAGCAAAACGGTAAGAATTATAGGATTGGCGGGTGCAGGCTTTTTCGCATTAACCGTCTTTCTGATCATTCTGGCGATTTACATTACTTCTTAGGTTATCCCTACGCTGCAGCCGGCGTTGATCAGTGCTGCAGCCGGCGTTGACCTGTAAAGAGTTTGTGTTTTAAGAGCCTGGCCTGAGTTGCGGGTTGGTGAAAGGTTTGGCGACCGCGTCGTCCAGGGCACCATCCAGTATGGCACCATCCGGAATGGCACGACCCAGCATTGTCAGAAAGCGTCCATCTAATTCGCTTTCACCGCGTGTATTAATACACTCAATTGAATCTTACTGATAGCATCTGCTGTCATGAGATATTTGATTTCTTTTCTTTTTTTAATGCCGGTTCTGGCAATAGCGGAGACTACTGGTTTCGAGACTACTGGTTTCAAGACTACCGGTTTCGAGAATGTGCGATCGGTCGTCGTTTCAACACCGCAGGGACAGGTGACCGAGACTGAATGGCAGCAAGTGGATGCCAGTGGTCAAAGGATCGGGCTGCATCGATATCACGCTACCGGCGCAGTAACAACAGCGACGTTGTTGTACCTTCCTGGCACGAACATGAACGGTGTTCTTAAAACAGCCGACAGTAACCATAATCTCTGGCTGTATCTGGCCTTAAGGGGGATCGAGGTTTATGCGATGGATTACAGGACCCGCTTTATTCCCCATGACTTTAGGGGTGACCTTTCGCTGATGCGGGACTGGTCAATGGACCTGTTCGTAGAAGATGCAGTAGTAGCAGTAAGCAAGATCCGGCAGGACCAGCCCCTGGTGCCCATGTATATCGCGGGCTTTAGTCGGGGGGCGTCGTTCGCATATGGGTTAGCAGGCCAGGTGAAGGCCGCGGGCCTGGTTGCTCTGGATGGCAGTTTTAAAAAGCCGCCTGACGAATCCTATGACATCGGCGCTGCCTTACAGCTTTTTGACGAAGAAGCTAACTACGCATCGGTGCTGTCTAGTCGGGGGCATGACGCCCGTACTGAAATGATGCGGCGGGTTGTATCTGACCCCGCCAGTTCGGCGATGAATGACCGTTACCAGACATCCGGTGATCAGTTGGCAGAAACCCTGTACCTGGCCTGGGGTCCGGCTGTGCTGGCCAATACTCGATCCAATATTACCCCAATTGATATTCTGGCAAGTGAAATGCTTGGTTACGATTGGTTCTACCCAAGGATCCAGGATATTGAAGGCCGGTCTATTGCTCGACAGCAGGATGACCCGAATACGCACATTGACGATCATTTCGGGGAGATGGCTCTTCCTGTGTTGTATTTCGGTTCGGGTGGCTTTGGCGCAGAGTCGCTGTTGTCCGGGATATATTCCGCTGCGCGGTCGGGTTCAGATGACGTAACGATCAAAGTGCTTGAAAATTACGGGCATTTGGATGTCCTGTTTGCAAGTGATGCCTCGGTTGACGTCTATCGGGTGATCTACGAATGGATCTTGGATCACCAGCCCCTTGATCCAGTGTCGGAATAGCCAATGAAACTGGATCACATCATGTTTGCAGTGAGTGATCTTGATGCGGGGATTGAGCAAATAAAGAACCTGACCGGCGTGTCTGCCGAATTTGGTGGAAGTCATGCCGGAGCGGGAACCAGAAATGCTTTGTTGTCATTCGGCAATGAGCAGTATCTGGAAATTATTGCCCCTGATCCCGTACAGAATATTACAGGGA
>JABIVN010000294.1 GCA_018667205.1 Gammaproteobacteria bacterium
ACCAACTTCACTGTTTCAATAGAAGCAGCAGAGGGCATAACGACAGGCATTTCGGCTGCGGACAGAGCCAAGACGGTTCGGACCGCCGTTGCGAAGAACGCCCGGGCGGATGATCTGGTCCAACCTGGACATATATTTCCTCTGATTGCCAAACCCGGTGGTGTATTAACGCGAGCGGGGCACACCGAGGCAGGCTGCGACCTGGCTCGACTGTCGGGTTACGAACCTGCCTCAGTGATCGTGGAGGTCATGAATGAGGA
Source organism: Gammaproteobacteria bacterium (assembly GCA_018667205.1). GTDB lineage: Bacteria > Pseudomonadota > Gammaproteobacteria > Pseudomonadales > Azotimanducaceae > UBA9659. The sequence continues at coordinate 261 of JABIVN010000294.1, forward strand.
CGGCACCATGGCGAAGCGACCGGAGCTGGAAGTGTTTGCTGAGAAACACGGTATCAAAATAGGCACGATCGCCGACCTCATTCAATATCGCAACCTGTACGATACGACTATCGAAAGAATCGATACTAAGCAGATAACAACGCATCACGGAGCGTTCGAACTACATACCTACAAAGATAATATTTCCGAGTGTGTCCATTACGCGCTGGTAAAGGGCGAGGTTAGCGAAGAGCAACCCTGTCTGGTCAGGGTCCAGGTTCTCAATACGCTTAGAGACGTACTTAATACGACCCGCCCTGGATACGAAAGCACCTGGTCGCTATCTGACTCCATGGCACACATAGCCGAAGCTGGCTCCGGCGTCGTGGTGCTGGTTGGGCAGGAGTTTCATCAGGCCGACGAGTTAAGTCATATAGCGTATTTCCCGGAAGTTCCGCCTGTCCGGCGTCATGCCAATGAAGCGGGAGGCTATCGGGTTGTGGGGACTGGCTCCCAGATCCTAAGGGACGTTGGGGTGAGTAAAATGCGTCTCCTCAGCTCGCCAAGCCGATATAATGCAATTTCTGGATTTAACCTGGAAGTTATTGAATTTGTTGAAAAAACTAGGAAAACTTAATACTACTTCAAGCCTGACAATGGCGGTCCTGTGGTTAACGCTGGGGATGGGGCAAGCGCATTGCTATGCGGAATCTGCACCAGCTGACGTCGTAACGGCATTTCACGCCGCACTCACTACCGCCATGAAAAGCAGCTCCTATGACCACAGGCTGAGCGTTGTTGAACCCGCGGTAGCTGATCACTTTCAAACCCACACCATCGCGCGAATATCATTGGGGCGCCATTGGCGATCACTTAGCGCCGAAGATCAAACCGATTTTCAGACATTGCTGAAGAACTTAGTCAGCTCGACTTATGCTTCCAGGTTCAAAGAAGACAACGGACAGGTGTTTAGCATAACTGCCACCGAGGCCATCTCAACGAACCGTAAACGCGTAAAGTCCACGTTGGAAACCAGCACAGAAACAGTCGCGCTGGACTACCAATTGCAGCAAGAGGAAGGTCACTGGAAAATCTACGACATCGTCGCAAATGGGGTCAGTGACCTGTCATTAAAGCGCTCAAATTACTCTGCTATGTTCCAAAAGGGCGGCCTTCTCTCCGTCCGGCAAGAGATATTGTCTAATATCGCTGCGAATGCGGCAGAACAAACCGAATAGTCCATGTTGACCCCCTTCTTAACCGCTTGGATTACCTGGATATCGAATCGCGCCGGGCTGATCATGGCGGCCACTATGCTCCTAACTATCGCTGCCGGTTACTACGCCGTTACCGCGTTTAGCATGAATTCGGACACCTCGCTTCTCATCCGTCAAGATACTGACTGGAAGCAGGTGAATCGGGAGTTCGTTAAGACCTTTCCTCAATATGACCAGAACACCTTTGTCGTTCTTAGTGGCAACAAACCGAACCAGGTGTCGATTGTCGCCAGGCACCTCGCCGACCAGATCCGGGAAAATGACAGCGTGTTTCGAACGGTTTACAGTCCTGCTTCCAATCAGTTCGCCCGGGAACACGCCCTGCTTTATCTTGAGCCGGACACCCTTAACGACACGATCTCGAAACTCGCAGATGCCCAGCCTTTCCTGACCGCTGTGGCTACCGACAACTCCCTGAGATCAGTATTCCAACTGGTACTCGATGCCCTGGATTCAAACGAAAACCTGCCAACCGGATTTACTCGCATGCTGGATGCCCTGAGCTCGACTGCGGAGCAGGCGCTGACTGGCGACTCAAAACCCATTTCATGGCGAGACGAACTTTTTCAGGTTGAGGACAGCACCTTTTATCAGGTCATTTTTGTTCAAGGTCAGCAGAATTTTGGCGAAGATTTACCGAACGCTATGATCATCGAGGGGCTACAAACTATCATTGCCGATCTCTCGCACCCCTATCGTGACGATGTAACCATCCGCCTGACAGGACAAGTGCCTCTGGAACATCAGGAAATTGTCAGCGCAATGGACAGCGCCCAACTCGCCGGGACCCTGGCCCTGATTATCCTAGTCTTTGTGCTGATCTGGGGCGTTCGTTCCATGTGGGTTATTGCCGCTATCTATCTAACCATGATTGTCGGACTGATCTGGACCGCAGCTTTTGCCATGATCGCCATCGGTCAGTACAACACAATCTCTATTATTTTCCTGGTGATGTTTATTGGCCTAGGTGTCGATTTTGCGGTTCACCTATGCCTCAAGTTTCAGGAGGCCCGACTTCGACTTGATAAAATAAACGCGTTGATTGAAACCGGCACGGAGCTTGGGCCCGCTATCATGTTGTGTGGTGTTACTTCAGCTATCGGCTTTCTTGCCTTTGTACCAACGGAGTACATCGGCCTTGGCGAGATGGGCATCATTTCAGGCGGCGGCATGATCATCGCCGTGGCGTTGAGTCTTACTCTGATTCCTGCTTTTTTCGCGCTATCAGGCGACCCGCGTCCTGCTACGAATGTTCCCTTCGCAGGCCTTTTATCGAGCGTTGTCGCAAAAAATTCAAAGCAGACTTCATACGTCACACTGGGTGTGGCGATAGTCCTGGCAGTGATCGCAACCCAAGCGCAGTTTGACTACAGCACACTGTCATTGAAGGATCCGAAATCTGAGGCCATGGCCACTTTGATAGAGCTTCAACGTGAAGACATCATCACCGACTTTGCCTTAACTTACGTGGCCGATGATCTTGACACCGCGAACAATACCAGATCGACCCTTGAAGGGCTGGCGGTCGTTTCCGAAGTAAAAACACCCACTGATTATCTACCCGTGGACCAGACGGAAAACCTCTACATCCTGGAAGACGCAAGATTCTTCCTGGATTCGTTATTTGCTCCACCGCCGGCCATGGCCATCTGGGATGACGCGGATCTACTGCTCAT
>JABIVN010000035.1 GCA_018667205.1 Gammaproteobacteria bacterium
ACTCATCGGTGCGATCAGATCAGGCGTGTGCTTGCGTCCTCGGGACAGGCCGTGGTGAGTTTTAGTGATGGCGGGGCGCTGACACGGGGCGATCAGGTGCTGTTGGTTGATGTGATGGGAGAGCTTGATGCCTTTTTTGAGTTGGCATCGGTAGCCTTCATAGGCGGTAGTCTGGTGCCTGTTGGCGGTCACAATCTGCTTGAGGCAGTTCGTGCGGGCACGCCAACCGTCATGGGGAGGCACCTGGACAACATAGAGGATATTGCACAGCAGTTTATCGACAGTCAGGCAATCATGATCGTCAAAGATGGCCAGGAGTTGCAGCAAGTCGTCATAAACCTAATGGGAAATGTCGATGAATCCAATCGCCTTGTGGCTGCTGCGAACAAAGTGATGGACGCGAACCAGGGAGCACTAGATCGGGTAGAAAAGTTGATCGTCGAAATCATCAGTAAAGAAGCGTCAGTCGAACGATGAAACACACGATGGGTTTCCCCCAGGCTGGATGAGACCGGCGCCTTGGCGGGAGAGATGCTGGACGTTTTTTCAGAGAGTTGGACGACAGTTTTATCGAAAATTCAAGAGCAGATCGCGATTTTCTTCCGACAAGATTGTGGTAACCTTTTGATATCCTATAGGGACGTTAGCACTTTTGCTCGCCCCGTAATGAAACAGTGAAATGACCAACCGATATATCTACATTCCTGACTTGGCCGCCGATATGGCGGAGTGTGATGCTAACTACATCCGCCTGCGCCAACTGTTCCCTGGCATGGATTCAGAGAATGATATCGAGTTCGGGATACGAACCCGAACGGAAGAGGGGGCGACAGTCGTGATCAACATCAAGGAACGCTGTCCGTTCACAACAATGGTTTCCGTCACCGTAAGTTCAGAAACCGAGGAACCACTGATAAAGTGGCCTAGTCTCGAGCTTAGGATTTATCACGACGTTAATACGGCTGAAGTCGTTCGTTTCGAACGGCATCGTAATTTTCGATTCCGGTATCCGACGCCTAATGAACACATGTTTCAGCCGGATGAGAAATCCCAGATCAACAAGTATCTTGGTGAGCTCCTAACCTATTGTATAGAGCATGGCTATTCCCTGCAGCCGCTTGAATTTTCCTGATCTTTTTTCGAGAAATCTGTTTCTAAATCCTTATAATTCTTGCTGCGACATGCCCTGATTTTCTGTCAGGTTGAATCATCGGGCGAACATCATAGATAGCCGCGACTTTTCGCCCCATAATAATTTGGTCAAAAATGTCATCCAGTTATAAAGCAGACTCCATCGAGGTCCTTGAAGGGCTAGAGCCGGTCAAGAAACGACCGGGAATGTACACCGATACAACTAGGCCTAACCATCTAGCTCAGGAGGTGATCGACAACAGTGTCGATGAAGCCCTCGAGGGCCACGCGACAGAAATCAGGGTGACCCTTCGCAAAGATGGCTCAATGTCCGTAAGTGACGATGGGCGCGGCATGCCGGTTGATATACATAAGAAAGAGAAGCTGTCCGGGGTAGAACTCATCCTTACTCGACTTCATTCTGGCGCCAAATTCAATAGTGACAATTACAAGTTCTCCGGTGGCCTCCATGGTGTTGGCGTGTCGGTGGTCAACGCCCTGTCGGAAATGTTTGAAGTGTACATAAAGCGTGATGGGAAGCTGCATCACATGTCTTTTAAGGGTGGCGAAAAGCAGGGCGAGCTAACGGTAAAGGATAAAGTCGGTAAGCGGAACACGGGTACGATGATCCATTTCAAACCTGATCCGTCCTATTTCGATTCACCAAAGTTCTCTGTTTCCAGACTAAAGCACCTGCTGCGGGCCAAAGCAGTATTGTGTCCTGGCTTAAAGGTTGTATTTCAGGATGAAACTGCCAGTAAAGACGAAGAAAAACTCTTTGAATGGTTCTTTGAATACGGTCTTGAGGATTACCTAGGGGCGGAACTTGAGGGCCTCGAACTTCTTCCCGAAGTACCCTTTACAGGTTCAATGTCGGGTAAGGACGAAGCGGTAGACTGGGCGGTGCAATGGCAGGCAGAAAGCGGAGAGCTGATAACCGAAAGTTACGTGAACCTGATCCCAACGACTCAGGGCGGTACTCATGTCAATGGCTTGCGTGCTGGGCTGCTGGAAGCACTCCGGGAGTTCTGCGAATTTCGCAACCTTGTGCCCCGGGGCATCAAGATTAGCGCTGAAGACATATGGGATAAATGTAACTATATCCTCTCAGCCAAGATGATTGACCCGCAGTTCGCCGGCCAGACTAAAGAACGCCTGAATTCCAGGCAGGCAGTATCGTTTATTTCAGGCGTTGCGAAAGACAGCTTCTCATTGTGGCTGAATCAGCATGTTACAGATGGCGAGGCGATCGCTGAACTGGCGATCTCGAGCGCCCAGGCTCGACTCCGCGCGGGTAAAAAAGTTGCAAGAAAAAAACTGACCAGTGGGCCTGCATTACCGGGTAAATTGGCCGATTGCTCCTGTAGTGACGCAATGATGGGCGAGCTGTTTCTTGTGGAAGGAGACTCGGCAGGCGGTTCAGCAAAACAGGCAAGAAACCGTGAGACTCAGGCGATCATGCCGTTGCGGGGTAAAATTCTGAACACCTGGGAAGTTGATTCTTCTGAGATTCTTGCGTCTCAAGAAGTCCATGATATTTCAGTTGCGCTGGGTATTGACCCGGGCTCAGCCGACCTGGCTAAGCTGCGTTATGGCAAGGTCTGTATTCTTGCGGACGCTGATTCGGACGGTCTGCACATTGCGAGCTTGTTGATTGCTCTTTTTGTGCGACATTTTCGCGCCCTAATCGAAGAGGGGCATGTCTTTGTGGCGATGCCGCCACTGTATCGCGTGGACGCTGGTAAGGAAGTCTTTTACGCGCTGGATGAAGGTGAGCGCCAAAGCATATTGGACAGAATCGCCGCAGAGAAGATCCCAGGAAAAGTGGTAGTACAACGTTTCAAGGGGCTTGGTGAGATGAATCCGCTCCAGCTTCGTGAAACTGCGATGGCGCCGGATACCCGGCGGCTAGTGCAACTGACGCCAGGGAAAGCAACCTCGGTTGACGAAATGCTTGATATGCTGCTCTCGAAAAAGAGGGCGCCGGACCGAAAAGCCTGGCTCGAGAAGAAAGGTGACATCGCTGCTCTTAGTTAACGTCCCCCAAAGAACAGACAAGAAGGTAAAGCCGACCAAGGGATACCAGCACTCCCGGCGAGAGAGAAAGCACAATGACTGAAAATATGATTGATGGCGATTTTGAAAAGGTTTCGCTGGCTGACTATACAGAGAGTGCATACCTGAACTATGCAATGTACGTCATCAATGACAGGGCTCTGCCACATATTGGTGACGGGCTAAAACCAGTGCAGAGGCGAATCGTTTACGCGATGAGCGAACTTCGGCTTAGCGCAGAGGCAAAGTACGTCAAGTCCGCCCGGACCATTGGCGATGTTCTCGGTAAATTTCACCCTCACGGTGATTCCGCATGTTACGAGGCGATGGTGCTGATGGCGCAATCATTCAGCTATCGCTATCCGCTGGTTGATGGGCAGGGCAACTGGGGATCCCCGGATGACCCCAAGTCCTACGCTGCAATGCGTTACACAGAATCTAAGCTGGCCGCTTATTC
>JABIVN010000295.1 GCA_018667205.1 Gammaproteobacteria bacterium
ATAAAGGTGGATCGACCACTCGCAAGGTCGTCAGATGACCCAATACGGGTAAATATCCTGTCGATGGCGCCAATGCTTGCCGACCGGGCAGGCACGAAACTGCCAATATGCGCCAACAATGTAATAATCGCGCATTGGCGCATGTAAGTCGATTTACCGCCCATGTTAGGACCGGTGATAATCAATAACTGTGTCTTATCGCCCAGGTCAAGGTCATTGGCGATGAAAGTACCGTCCATCGTTTGTTCAACAACAAGGTGTCGACCCTGCTCTATTTCCAGTGCTGGATCCTGGGTCAACACGGGTCTAACCAGTTGCAATGTAACCGACCGCTCCGCCAGGGTGTTGATCACATCAAGCTCAGATATGGCGTTAGCAAGATCCTGTAGCAGCGTTAGCTGCCCCACTAACAGCTCCAGCACCTGGTCATATAGGTGCTTCTCTCTGGCCAGTGCTCGGCTCTTGCTGCTAAGCGCCTTGTCCTCAAAAGTCTTCAGTTCTGGCGTAATAAAGCGTTCGGCATTCTTGAGGGTCTGGCGACGGACGTAATGGACAGGGGCTTTTTCCGCCTGACTTTTACTGATTTCGATGTAATAGCCGTGTACCCGGTTATATCCGACCTTAAGTGTGCTGAGCCCTGTGAGTTTTCGTTCTTCGGTCTCTAGTTTGATCAGATATCCTGCCGCGTTCTCGCTGATGGAACGGAGCTCATCCAGTTCGTCGTCGTATCCTCTTTTGATGACCCCGCCCTCGCGGATCACCACCGGTGGATTCTCAATAATGGCTTTGTCTAGTTCACTTGCCAGCTCGGGAAGCGGTTGACATTTCTGCGCGAGATTCGAAAGGCGATCTGCTTCTATCGTACCAAGCAGGTCGCTGAGTTCTGGCAGGATCGCGAGTGCATCCCGAAGGCGCGCAAGGTCTCTTGGCCTGGCGGAACGAAGCGCGACACGGGCCAGTATTCGTTCAATATCACCAATATTCCGTAGGTAGGAAAACATAGGCTCAGCGTGCTTGCCGGCCACAATTCGATCAATGGCGTCCATGCGCCCGTTGAGTGCATGGCGAGAACGTACAGGACGGTTTATCCAGCGCTGCAGCAGGCGCGCACCCATGCTAGTCGCTGTTTTGTTTAACACGGCAAAAAGTGTGTGTTCTTCGCCCCCATGGATGTTGAGCGTTAGTTCCAGGTTTCGCCGGGAAGAGCCGTCGATGTGAACCGACTCATCACCGGTTAACTTTTGCAGACGATTAATATGTGGCAGTTCGGTCCTCTGGGTTTCCTGCACGTAGGCGAGCAGGCACCCGGCAGCGCGGAGCCCAAGGTCCATATCATCACAATCAAACGCGGCAAGATCTCTTACGTTAAACTGTTTTGTCAGTCCCGCCCTGGCAGAGGTTAGGTCAAATTCCCACTCAGAACGTCTTCTTGAACCGGCATGTTCCGTGGCAATTAACGGGTACTCCTGATTATCCATCAGGATAATCTCTGCGGGTGCCAATCGATGAAGTTCACTGACCAGACTGGTTTCAACGGGATGTTCAGCGAGCTCAAATCGACCGCTGGAGACATCCAGAGTAGCAAGGCCAAAGGATGAGGCGTCTGTGCTTATGGCGGCGATAAGGTTGTCACGCCCAGCGTCCAATAGGGATTCTTCGGTTAGCGTCCCAGGGGTCACGATACGCATGACTTTTCGTTCAACCGGACCTTTGCTGGTCGCTGGATCGCCTATCTGCTCGCAGATGGCAACAGAGACCCCCCGTTGAACCAACTTGGCAAGATAGGTATCTACAGCATGAAAAGGAACACCGCACATAGGAATGGGTTCCCCTGCAGAGGAGCCTCTGGCGGTGAGCGTAATACCAAGGACATCGGCGGCTTGTACCGCGTCGGTGAAAAACAGTTCATAAAAGTCACCCATGCGATAGAACAGGAGTTCGTCAGGGTGCTCGGCCTTAATCGCCAGGTACTGGCGCATCATAGGCGTATGCTGATTAGCGGATTTGGCGCTGCTGGGCCGGGTGGTCAACGAGAACCCCTTTGAGATTAGGTCGTTGATTCTACGTGATTTCGAGGGAAACAAAACAAGCTGAAAAAAGCATTTGGCGTTTAAATGATTATATGGATAATACTGTATAAATAACCAGTGACACGATCAAAGAGGAAAAACCATGGCCGACGTTGAAAATAAAGGTTCTCAAAAAGACTCTCAAAAAGACTCTCAAAAAGAGAAGGCACTAACAGGAGCACTTTCCCAGATCGAGAAGCAATTTGGTAAGGGCGCGATGATGCGTCTTGGTGACTCTCCGCTAGAGAAAATCCCGGCAATATCGACGGGCTCACTTGGCCTGGACATCGCACTGGGGATAGGTGGATTGCCCCGTGGACGTATCGTAGAGATTTATGGCCCAGAGTCTTCGGGTAAGACAACCCTGACCCTACAGGTCATTGCAGAGGCTCAGAAAGCAGGCGGCACCTGCGCTTTCATTGATGCAGAGCATGCTCTGGATCCCCTGTATGCTCAGAATCTTGGCGTGAATATTGATGACCTGCTGGTTTCCCAGCCCGACACGGGTGAGCAAGCACTTGAAATCTGCGACATGGTTGTCAGGTCCGGCGCCGTTGACGTGGTGATTGTGGACTCAGTGGCTGCATTGACTCCCAAAGCAGAAATTGAGGGTGATATGGGTGACCACCATGTTGGGCTGCAGGCCCGGTTGATGAGTCAGGCGCTGCGTAAGATGGCTGGCAACATCAAAAATTCGAATACCCTGGTGATCTTTATCAATCAGATTCGAATGAAAATCGGCGTGATGTTTGGTAGCCCTGAGACGACTTCTGGTGGTAACGCGTTGAAGTTTTATTCCTCTGTTCGTCTGGACATACGCCGTATTGGTGCTGTCAAAGAAGGCGATGAGGTTATCGGTAACGAGACCCGTGTCAAAGTGATCAAGAACAAGGTTGCGCCTCCCTTTAAGCAAACCGAATTCCAGATTATGTACGGCAAGGGTATCTATCATATGGGTGAAGTGATTGACCTGGGTGTCCAGTTAAACCTGGTAGACAAGGCTGGTGCCTGGTACAGCTACAAGGGCGAACGTATTGGTCAGGGCAAAAAGAATGCCTGTGAGTATATCACTGAGCATTCACACATCGCTGTAGACATTGAGCAACAGATTCGCGCAAAGCTGCTTGATCACGACGAAGGCTCGGAAAATGAAGATCTGGATAATGTCACGCCGATTTCTGGTGCCTGAGAGCAACGGCAACGTTGGCCTGAAGTTAGCCGACGTTGCCGTTGGTCGTACTAATGATCAAGTACTCATGATCGAGTACTGATTTTTCAGGACTAAAAAATTGGGACTAAAAACTAGTGCTAATTAAGTAGATCCAACTAAGTAGATCCAACTAAGTAGATCCAACTAAGTAGTGCTAGTTAACTAGTGCTAATTAACTAGTGCTAATTAACTAGTGCTAATTAACTAGTGCTAATTAACTAGTGCTAATTAACTAGTGCTAATTAACTAGTGCTAATTAACTAGTGCTA
>JABIVN010000296.1 GCA_018667205.1 Gammaproteobacteria bacterium
CTCGTGGCCTACACCATCGACGACAGGAGAAAAACGCTTGGATATTAAAAAGGGTCAACCGCGCGATCCAACCACGGTGAGTACAGGGGATTCACTCACTGCCCAGGTTATTGCTGGTGATGGCTTGCCAGAGGACATGAGCGACATGGTGTTCAAACAATGTCAGTTCCAACACGTGTCATTTAGTGGCTGCGAACTGCAGGACAGCCAGTTCGAACAGTGTATCTTTATAAACTGTGACTTTGCGAGTGTTCAGTTCCGCCAGGTTCAGTTCCGGAACTGCGAGTTTTACGACAAATCGACGGAACAGGGCTGCAACTTTACGTTTGCTGTTCTACAGGATTGTGAATTCAATCATTGTGACCTGACGCTCTGCGAGTTTTCGCGTTCCGAGATCTACCTCTCCAGCCTTCATGAGTGCCAGCTTACCGGTGCAAATTTTCAGGGCGCCACCGCGACAAAGATCATTGGCAACAGTGTGGAACTAAGCGACGCTACAATCACTGACTGTAATCTCGCTTACGCCAACTTTACCGGCTCTACGATGGTAGAGGTTGATTTCTCAGGCTGTCGCATGAGTCATGCAAGGCTGGATGGCGCCAACCTAACTGGCGCCATTCTTGTGGACTGTGAGCTTCACAATATAGAAGCTGACCGCGTGACGCTTAACCACGCTGACCTCCGAGGTGCGACACTGTCGGGGTTGGATGTCAGAAACATCGATATGACGGGTGTCAAAATCAACCTCGACCAGGCCGCAACCCTGCTTGAGGAAATCGGCGTAGACGTTACTTGATGTCCAGCAGTTCTACATCGAATACCAGCAGGCTATTGGGAGGAACACCACCAACCGAGCCTGCGCCGTAGGCCAATTCAGGATGAAGATAAAACCTAAACTTATCACCAATCCCCATAAGCTGAAGTCCCTCTGTCCAGCCGGCAATGACCTGCTGCAAACCAAATTCAACAGGTTCGTCGCCTGACTGATCAAATACGCTACCGTCGGTGAAGCTGCCCCTGTAAGTGACGGCAACACGACTGGTGGCTGAAGGCCGTTTACCCCCGGCATTAACCTGCACTTCGTATTGCAGTCCTGAAGGCGTTATCTGAACTCCCTCCCGCGTCGCATTCTCGGCCAGAAAAGCCTCAGCCTTGGCAAGATTGATCTCACCTTGTGCCAGCGCTGCTTTTTCTTGCTCCGCCAGCGCGGCTTTCTTGGTTTCCTGGATGCTTACCTGTCTAGCCCTGACTTCATCGTAAACCCTCTCCCTGCGTTCATCCGCTAGCGCAGGGGGATTATCAGCCAGGGAATCATTGAGCCCCTTTAATAAACTTTCAATGTCTATAATCGGGGTGCCGCCGTCTTTAAGCATGTTTCCGAAAGAAAACCCGTAAAAATAACTCATATCCTGTTCCAGGGTATCTTCGGCAGCTGCAGCGTCGGCTGCCGCAGCGTCGGCTGCCGCAACTTCGGTTGCCCCGAAGGCCAAGCCAGGGGAAACAACAAGCAATATCAGTAAAACATTGAAATTAAGGTACTTAAGCATTGGAAAACTAACTCTATTCGCATGAATTGGCCCAAGATTATGACATATTTTCTGTGGCGCAGGCCCTTAACAGTCATTTTTATGAGAAACACGAAACATCCACTGCTAACTACTTGATACCACGCGTGCTTGGCCTCTAAACTAGCCACCGACCGCTGACCAAGCGGCTGCCTGCCCAGATGAAGTGTGTGAGACAAATCTAATACCAACACGCTAAGTCTTGACAGTTTTCGGTGTCGTAATTTTTAAAAGAGCCGTTGTTAATGAAGAATCTATCAAAGTTGTTCCTGGCTGCCGCCATTACTTCCGCAGCTGTTGCGATACCGTCACTGGCAACCGTCAAAGAAACCAGCATAGAAACCAGCAAAGAGGTACTAGCCCCCTTACCGATCTATACGACCACTACCCAAAACATTGTCAATGCACTGTCAACCCGCCACTACGTGCCCGCGGCCCTAGATAACGAGTTGTCGTCACGAATATTCGATGCGTACATAGAAGATCTGGATCCTAGTAAAAGCTATTTTTTGCAAAGCGATATTGATGAATTCGAACGATATCGCTACAAGATGGATGATGCGCTTAAACGCGGTAATCTGTCCCCTGCCTTTGATATCTTCAATCGATACCATGTAAGAGTGACTACCCGATTCGAAAAGGTGCTGGCCATACTTGACCAAGGTCTCGAGCGTTTCGATTTTACGATATCGGAAGACCTGCTGATTGATCGAGAGACTATCCCCTGGGCCCAGACTGAAAAGCAGCTGGATGAGCTTTGGCGAAAGCGTGTCAAGGACGCCATCCTTAATCTTAAGTTGACCGATAAAGAACCCGAAAAAATCCAGGAACTGTTGCACAAAAGGTTCTCAAACCGGCTGACACGATCCAGACAGACGAATAACGAAGACGTATACCAGCTATATATGAATTCGTTCACCAAGACCTATGACCCCCACACGCAGTATTTTTCACCAAGAACCTCGGAAAATTTCAACATCAATATGAGCCTGTCGCTCGAAGGTATCGGCGCCGTACTGCAACTCGAAGACGAATACACCAAAGTCGTCTCATTGGTTACTGCCGGTCCTGCTGATAAGGCAGGCGTCCTCAAACCCAACGACAAAATTGTTGGGGTTGGTCAGGGCAAGGTTGGCGAAATGATTGACGTCATTGGCTGGCGCCTAGACGAAGTCGTACAGCTCATCCGTGGCCAAAAGGATACTGTCGTGCGCTTGGATATCATTCCCGCAAGCGAAAGTGATGCAGACCCAAAGATCATCAGTATTGTTAGAAACAAAGTTGAACTGGAAGAGCAAAGCGCCCAATCAGAGGTCATTGAAATAGAACAATTTGGTGCCGCACATAAAATAGGGATCGTTTCTATTCCTACGTTTTACATAGATTTTCAGGCGCTTCAAAAAGGTGACACTGATTACAAAAGCACCACGAGAGATGTTAAGAAACTGATAAATGACCTGGTGGCCCAAGGCGTAGAAGGCATCGTCATTGACCTTAGAAATAATGGTGGTGGCTCCCTGCAGGAAGCTAAAACGCTAACGGGTCTGTTTATTGAGCGAGGCCCTACCGTACAAATAAGAAGCAAAAGTAATCGTGTCGATATTCTTGATGACCGGGATACCAGCTTTCTCTACGACGGCCCACTCGCTGTTCTTGTTAACAGGCTTAGCGCCTCCGCCTCGGAAATTTTTGCTGGCGCTATACAGGACTATGACCGCGGCATTATTATCGGCAGCCAGACTTTTGGGAAAGGGACCGTACAATCACTGCTGCCATTAAACCGGGGTCAGTTAAAACTTACTCAGGCAAAGTTTTATCGGATTTCCGGGGAAAGCACTCAAGAAAAAGGCATCATTCCTGACATTACCTACCCATCAAGCTTTGACCCAGAGTCCATTGGTGAGAGTACGCTTGATAGCCCACTTCCCTGGGACAAAATTACCGCGACGAACTATCGAAGCAAACATTCGATCAAACACTTGGTGACGAGACTGACATCTCTGCACGATGAACGAGTTTCAGATAACGCGGAGTTTAACTACCTTGGCGAAGCGTTCAGTTATCGAAAAGAGCGCAACGAGGACGAAGTCGTCAGTCTGAACGAGAAACAAAGGAGGCAGGAAAAATCTGATCGTGAAAGTTTCTGGCTGGCATTGGAAAACAAAAAACGCCTGGCGCTTGGCCAGGAATCAATTGCAAGCCTGGACGAACTGGACGAAGAAGAAGAGACCATTGTCAGCAACGAATCGACTGACCCACCAACCGAAGACCCTGCTCTTATTCCTACAAACGAAGATGCTATTACAACAGAACTTGCACC
>JABIVN010000297.1 GCA_018667205.1 Gammaproteobacteria bacterium
ACGATGTGGCCATAGATGAAGAAAGGATATCGGTGCCTGGTTCATCAATGCTTTGCATCACCATTGCGGCCCAAATGGCTTTGTCACAGGGTGACGATGCACTGGTGGTCAGTCCGCACTGGCCAAACATAGAAACGACCTACGCCATCACCGGTGCAAATGTAAACACGGTCAGGCAAAGGGAAACCAAAACTGGCTGGCAATTATCGGCTGATGAGATTATTGATGCCGTCACGCCAGAGACAAAGAGTATTTTTGTCAACTCGCCCTGTAACCCTACCGGTTGGGTCATGCAGAGGCCTGATCAAGAGAAGCTGCTTGGGTACTGTCGTGATAACGATATTCTGCTGATAGCAGACGAGGTCTACCACCGGCATTACTATGGCGCGGATGCTGCACCTTCTTTTGTGCAGATTGCGGGTGGCGAAGATCCGATTGTCATTGTTAATGGTTTTTCCAAAGCGTGGGCAATGACCGGTTGGAGGGTAGGTTGGGTAGTCGCGCCTAAATCTCAGGGCGCTCACTGGGCTATTATGTCCGAGTGTTTTAATACTGGGGCGACCGTGTTTGCCCAACAGGCATGCATTACCGCGTTGAAACAGGGTGAGGACCACGTGCGGCAGTTGAAGGATCAGTATGAAGCGGGAAAACAGCTGCTAATCGACAAACTGGGCAATCACCCGGCCATTGATTTGTGCGTGCCGGATGGTGCTTTTTATGCGTTTCCGCGAATAAAAGGTCTTAAATCCAGTCGAAGGTTTGCTGAGATGCTGCTGGAGAAAGAGGATGTTGGGGTCGCGCCGGGCTATACCTTCGGAGAGGGTAACGATGAATACATTCGTATCTGTTTTGCGCTAGGTCCGGATCGTTTGGCGGAAGGCCTTGATCGAATCGTACGTTTTATTGACGATAACCATGACGATATTTAGCAAAATAGGCCTGCCTAGTCAGGCTTTTCCGTGATCGCCGTGCCGTCTATTTTTCTGGCGTCCGGTTGGGTAACTAAAACCCAGAGCAGGAACGCAACAAAAACTGTGGTGCTGACACTGATCCCAACCGATGGATTGCTTGCCTCGGCGATAGTCCCTGCCAGCAATGCGCCCATGGGGAACAGGTTATAGGAAATACCGTGAAAACCCATGACGCGACCACGAATTTGATCGGGCACCTCCAGTTGCAGGATCGTCGTTGTTGTCACCATAAAAATCGAACTGAATATGGACGCTGAAAAAAGCATGGCTAGTGCGAAGTAGAATGCGCCGGAGATCCCCAGCCAACAGACCAGCGCGAACAGGTAAACAAACACACAAAAAGTAAGTGCCGACAGCAGCATCAAAAGGCCTAGTCGGGGCGATTTTTGCAACGAGCCTGATATCACCGTTCCGATGACCGCGCCGACGCCGGTGATGGACAAAAGATAACCTTAGCCTTTGCCATCAACATTCAGCACTTCGGCGAAGGCGGGCATGAGTGGCATATAGGCGCTGGCAAAGAAGAAAACGGCATAAGACAGGCTTATCAGGATCAAGAAATTCCGGTTGTTAAGGATGAAACGGATACCTTCAACAATTTGGCTGACGGTTGATTGTTGGGTGGCAGTTACCGCGGGTGCTACCTTAAGGTTTAGCAGAATGAGGAACATTAGAAAGAAACCGGCGCTACAAAGGGTGAAAAGCAGCCATGTGTCACTGATGGCAATAATCAGTCCGCCGAATGCAGGCATGATCATACGCGTGGCCTGCCAGATCACCGTGGTCAGTGCGACTGCGCTCATCATATCCTGTCGGTCAATGAGGGAAGGAAAGATGGATTGTCTTGCCGGCCAATCAAACCCTGTGATGACGGATATAACGCCCGCAATCGCGATCACGTGCCAGACTTGAACGACGCCTGCCCAGTCCAGGTAGGCAAGTAAGGCCAACAGCGTTGCGGTTAACGCGGAGGTGACAATCAGCAGCCTGCGTTTATCGATTTGGTCAGCCAGTGCGCCGCCAAACAACGTGGTGACAATAGCGGGGAGACCCGCGGCTGCGCCCAGGTAGCCTAGTGCGAGGCTGCTGTTTGACAGTTCATAGACTAGCCATCCCAATCCCATCACCTGTAATTGAGTGGCACCCACGGAGGTAAATGAACCCAGCCAGAATTTAAGGAACTGTTTGTGCTGCAGGGCCGTAAATTGATGAGTTGCCACGAAATCAACGCCAGCCTGGAACGGTCTGGGATTATAGCAGAATGCCTTGAATGCAGAATGCCATCGCTGCACACTGACTGCTTTTACTAGATGGAATAACAAGCATGACGATCAAAAACATCGTTAGAGATTCGGCGAAATTTCACTATGACAACTTCCATTTTTCTGAGGCAGTCGCAAGCGACGGGTTTCTGCTTTGCTCAGGCATCATCGGGACCGGGCCGCAAGGAAAGGTGCCCAAGGACATCAGCGAAGAGTTTGATAACGCGTGGTCCGATGTTATTTCTCTGCTAAAGGAAGCCGGCGCTGATGCCAGCCACATCGTTGAGTACACCAGCTACCATGTTGGCTTACGAGCCCATATGGCGGAATTTATGGCGGTTCGCGACAAATATCTCTCTGAACCATGGCCTGCATGGACCGCAATCGGGATTACCGAATTGGCGGTGCCGGGCGCGCATGTGGAGATTAGGGTCACGGCGAAACTTCCCTGATAGGGATTGCGCTTCCATATCGGCCGGACCTTCGCCCACCTGATCGAACGGTGTTCGCGGGATAGTGTCGGTTAACGGGATTGTGTCGGTTAACGGAACAGTGTCGGTTAATGGAACAGTGTTGGTTAACGGGACAGTGGCCGTTAACGGGCATCAGTCGCGGCGATCGGTCTTGATTGACAACCAGTTAATGGTCAAGGTGCAGCGTACAAATGGCGGCAATCATCTGCTGGGTGCCGACGGGTCGGATTCGCCAAAGCTTGATATTGCGGGACTGAGGCGTTTGATCGGAGACAATGCACTGAACAGGATTTCGCCGTTAAATCCTGGTAGCGCGAAAAGGCTTATTAGCGACAACCCGAGGAGCCGACGCTTATTGCAGGCGTTTGTCTTTTTGCGCCCAGCGATCATTAAGCCAGCTTCTGGCGTCAAGTATCGCTGCGGCATTGTGTTCTTCAATATGAATATCAATGTTTCTGTTTGCGCCATGCAGGCACTTCCAAAAATTTGTTTCACCGCCGTTGTAGTTGATAGTGATGTCTACCACCGGCGTATCGGGTGGCATGGTTGAAAGTGCTATTTTCAGGCCGCCAGGTCTTGGAATGAGTAACTTTTTATAAGGTGAGTTTTGGTTTCGATGCTTTTCTTCAGTGATGCGCGTTCCTTCAGCGAAGATCAATAGTGCGCCTCTTTCTTTTTGCATCGTTGAAGAGGCCGCCTTTATCGCATTAAAATCTTCCCGCTGGGCACTTCCGCCACCACTCCTATTCAGGCGAGGGAAGTTAAGGGCGTAGCAGATCCACCCGACTATCGGTACCCAAACTAACTGTCGCTTTATCAGGAACTTCAAAATGGGTCCCCGACCGGTGACGACATGTTGCAGGATGGGGATATCAAACCAGGTTTGGTGATTGACCACGATTACCTGGGTAGGATGATCTGGAAGGGTGCCATCGACCTTGAAATTCACACGTACCACATGAATCATCCAGGCGCTGTTGATAGCCGCGGCACTTTTGTAGCACAGCTCAATTAATTTTGTACACCCATTGTGAAGTGGCTCGAAACCGCCAATGAGTGACCGAATCACGGCGATGCCTATCAAAGGGAACATCCAGAATCCAAGGTTCAGAATGACAACCAGCGAGGAGGTCAGGCTAAAGAGTTGTTTGCCGATGAAGGATAAGTAGCGCATATCGCATCTTAGATAGGAACCACATTGTTACGCAAGCCGAAATGGTAAGGTCAGAAAAGCTCCGATTGAACAATTGCCGGCTCCGAATCGTTCACAATACCAAGAAACTGCGTCATCCCGCTGACCCTGCGCGATGATTGACTGACTGCGCGTTCCCAGACCTGTGCACTGCAATGAATTGTGATGGATTTTTTTGCCCGCGTGATGGCGGTATACAAGAGTTCACGGGTTAGTAGACTTGCTGCGTCATCGGAGGCTTCTTCGCTGAGCGCCAAAGTGACGTGATCAAATTCAGACCCTTGAGCTTTATGAACAGTCATCGCAAAGCACGATTCATGTTTCGGTAAACGCGAAGCAAGCAGTGGCTCAGTGGCCCCCGGGAAACTGACGACGAATTGATCACTGTTTTCTATGGGTGTGCAGATCCCGATATCGCCATTGAATAACCCCAGGTTGTAATCGTTACGGCTGATCAGGACTGGGCGTCCAGCATAGAATTCACTGTCTGGTGATTTGATGCCCTGTGCTGCCAGCGCTGTTTCGATGCCCAGGTTAATTTGTTCCACACCTGCATCACCGCCTCGCCGGCTACAAAGAATACGGGTTTGTTCAAAAGTGCTCAGTAGTAACGCAGGGTCAAAATTTTCCCCTTCGAGCAGGTCAATGTAATCTTTCCAGTGTCCAAGCATCTGGTGTACTAAAGGTCCCCCGCTACCGGCGCTGAATACGACGCTGTTGTCCTGAAGGCTAGGCGCGGATTGGCCGGACTGAACCGCCTTTGACAATGCGGCGATACCGCTATCAGGATCGAACCGGTAGCTTTTATCTAATTCGCAGACGGCATCAGTCAGATGATGGGGGCTTTTGACAATTTGGACTTCACCCACAAAGTTCGAGGCGAGTTCGCCAAAGGTGTCGGAGAACCCCGTTTCTCCTGCGCAAAGGTCCGCAAGCACGTTACCGGTATCAACGCTGGGTAGCTGATTCGGGTCACCAAGAAGAATCAGGCGAGTGTGATCGGGCAGGGCGCCGAGCAAGCGGTGCATCATCGTGAGGTCAATCATGGATGCTTCATCAACAATCAGCAGGTCAACCTTAAGCTGGTTTTGAGGGCCATGACGCCAGGTTCTTCCATCCTTGCGCATACCCAGCAGTCGGTGCAGTGTTTGTACCTGAAACTTCTTCTCTCTGGTGGCTGCCCACTCGCTGATCGAGTCAGACAAACGCATGGCCGCCTTACCTGTTGGTGCAACCAGTTTAATGGTTAGGTCGGGTGATTCCTCTAGCAGAATATCGAGAATTTTGACGACGGTACTGGTTTTTCCGGTGCCGGGACCGCCCGTGATAACGGCAAGTTTGCGGGTGATCGCCAGGAAAGCGGCGAGCTTTTGGCGATTATGTTCTGCATCGCCAAAATGTTGTTCCAGTTTTGTGGCTAAAAGGTTAGCGTCGGGAATTCCCAGCGCTACGTTTCTTGCGCTGATCAGCGCTGCAACGTCGGACTCGTAATGATAAAACCTGTTCAGGTACAGCTTGTCGTGGCTAAGAATAAAGGGTTTTTCATCTTCAGGGCCCCCGACTGACGCTTCTGCTCGAAGCTGTTGTTTAAGCCCAGGGTCTACCCCCGTCAGGTCCAGGCAGGAATGCTGATTTATAGTGGCCGTGACGAGTTGCGCCATTAGCCTGCGAGCGCCCGGTTCAATCTGTCCGGTTTTACTGCCGATCAGGCGAAGAAAATGCTGTTCGAATAAAGCGCCATGTAACTCAGCCACTGACTCCTCCTAATAATTCATCAAGCCTGAGTACAGTCTCCAGGTCAGGTTTGGTGAAAAATATTCCCCGAGAATCCTGCGGGTTCATGCCGCGAAGGAAAAGGTAGTAAGCGCCTCCCATGTGTGTTTCATATTGGTAACCTGCCAGTTTCTGTTTAAGCATCCGGTGCACGGCAACGGTGTAAATTAGGTATTGCAGATGGTACTGATGACTTTGCATGGCATGGGCAACGGATTCACCATTGTAATCCGTCAGGGAACTACCCAAAAAGTTCGATTTGTAGTCGGCGATGTAGTATTTGCCATCGTGCCGAAACAGAAGGTCGATTAGCCCTGTCATCTGTCCCTGCAGTAAAAGCGCCTTGTTAGCGGCGCCCTCCAGGTATCCTTTTTCGACCAGGAACTGCACCAGGTTAGTCGATGTCGCCAGTGGGAAGTGGAACTCCATTTCATCTAACCGGTCCGTTAAACCGACATTATTTAGGGCAAAGTCCCCGATTGGCGCTGTCACAATGTCCTGAATCCATTGCTCAAGGACAGGTAGCCATTCATCTTCTAAACCAAGTCTCCTGAGGGCTCGGTCGCACAGGACCGAGAAGTCATCAGTCTGGAAGTCAAGATCCTCCATTAGACTGTGCAAAATGACGCCGACACGAGCGCCTCGTGGAAAGCTGTGCCGAGTTAACAGGTTCTGGATGTTTGGGGGTTCTTCGTTTTGATCATCATCGGCATATCCCGTGACCATGACAGGCTCGTGGACGTTTAACCTGGCGGCCACCCCCGTGTAGCTGTGGACTCGCCAATGCTCATCAACGATGGGCTTTGCTGGTGGTGTTGTCAGTGGGCGACGAGGGGCGCTATCGGTGAATTTTGTATTGACTATCTTGTCTGCCTCAACGATCTCGAAGAGGTCTTGTGGCAAAACGCCGCGCACGCGATGCAGCAGTGATTCATCTTTTTTGAGTGTTGTAATGTCGAGCAGTCGTCCAATGGCGGAACCTGCAAACGAGCGCAGCTTTGGCACGCCAAGGTAACAACGATATTTTGCTCTGGTCATTGCAACGTAAAGCAGGCGCATGTCTTCTTCCTGCTCTTCTTTGACGCTTAGGCGCCGGTGGTGATCGTCATCACCCAGCTCAACCCCTGCGCTATAGATTCCTTCCTGTTCGATATGGAACAGTGCAGGATCTGCGTTGTTCTTACTGCGCGTCACGAACGCGGGCATGGGAATCATGACAATATCGTATTCAAGTCCTTTTGCTGCGTGCATGGTTACAATTTTGACAAGGTTTTCGTCACTTTCCAGTCGGAGCTGTCGGTCTTCGGCAGCTCCGGTTTCGGCATCACGCTGTTCGTGGCTAAACCATTTGATTAACTGGTGCATCCCCTTGACGCTGCCTGATTGCTTTTGCAGTATTTCTATCAGGTGCCGCAGGTTGGTTATTTGCCTTTCGCCGTTTGGGCGCTGTAACCATTTTTGAGCCAGGTGACGGCGTTTCATTAGGGCATTAAGCATTGGCGAAACCCCCTGCTCGAGCCACATATCATGGTAGGCATGAAATTCTGCAAGCACAGCCTGCTGCGCCTGAATGTCGTGATTCAGGCCGTCGATATCAATGGCAGTTGTCTGCATCAGGCGCGTTGTAAGCGCGGCTTTGATTGCCTGGTCGTTAGCAGGTTCGAGTATCGCCTCCAGGATCAGCTTAAGGTCGGCTGCGGTATCCTGCAGGAAGACACTCTCTAGCGTCAGGTACACACTTTGCACACCTCGAGAGGAAAGCGCTTGTTGGGCGGCGAGAGCATCGGCGCGCTTTCTCACCAGAAACGCAATTTTCCCGGCGTTGACAGGTTCGCCATCAAGGCTGCTATGGCGCTGGTCGTTGATCAGCGCAACTGTTTGTTCTGCCGCATAATTCATCGCCTGTTCTGTTAGTTCCGCGACGCTAGTGAACTGTTCGGGGTCTTCGAGTACAAAGAGTTGGTAAGGGAGACATTCGACGCCGCCAACCATCATCTTCATACCAGCATTTTTTGGTGCGGGTTTCACTGGAACAAAAGGCATATCTGAATCGTTACCAAAAATATTGTCCCGCTGGAAAAGAATGTTTGTCGCTTCAATGAGTGCCGGCGACGAACGCCAGTTCACATCAAGGTTGTGCAGCCTGCTCGATGATCGTCGGGCATTTATGTAGGTGTAAACGTCTGCGCCGCGAAAGCTATAGATGGCTTGTTTCGGGTCGCCAATCATCAGTAGCGATTGTCCCTTGTTACCATCCTGATAAACGCGAGAGAAAATACTGTTCTGGATGTTGTCCGTGTCCTGGAACTCATCGATCATAGCGATGGGCCAGCGGTCAGCCATGGATTCCGGCAATGATGCCCCTGGCCTGTTTACGGCTTGTGCAAGGGACGTCAGTAAATCGTCAAGGGTCATCTTGTTCCAGGTCTCTTTGTGATGTTGCATCAGCTTGGAGACGCTGGCGTATACCTGATGCCAGAGGTTGGTTGTGACTGTATTGATGCCTAGATGAACCTCTGTGATCAGTTCAAGGGCGGGGTGTATAGGTAAAACGCTGCCTTTTTTTACCGCGCCGGTCTGGGTGTCAGTGGAATAGATTTTCCAGAGTTCGTTGTCCAACTCGATGCCAGGTGAAAGACAAAATTCGGTCATCTGCCCGAGCCGTCGATAAGGCTTTAAATTTTTCTTGAGATTAGCGTTAAACAGTATTCGTTCCAGATCGTCATTTCCCCAGAGGGTCATAGCTTGGCGGGCTTTGAGCACCAGTTCATTTGAATCTTCGGGTGTCTGAGCAGGAAGGACCAGTAGCTTGCCGCGAAAGAGAAAAGGTGACAGCTTACTCGCCAGTATTGCGGGGGTTGGCCAAAGTGTTAACGCCAGTTGCCGGATATCTTCCTGCATGGGCATGATCAAAGTGCGGTAGCAGTCCTCTGCGGCAAGCTTAAGCAGGTGGTCCCGTTCCGCGTTGAGGTCCTGGTCGAATAGAATGCCCGACTCAAAGGTTTGCTCGCCAAGAACGCTTGCGCAAAAACCGTGGATGGTGAAAATGCTCGCTTCATCGACTAACTGGCTCGCGGCGGTCAGCAATTTCAGGTCTGTTGAAGCGTCATTGGAGGTCTCAAGTAAATGTCGGATGAATTTGTCATCCTCACCGTCACCGGTTCTAAAGGCGAGCCGAGCCTCTTCAATTCGTTTTGAAATCCTGAATTTAAGCTCAGCGGTGGCAGCGATAGTAAAGGTCAGAATGAGGATTTCGTTGATTGCCAGTGGTCGTTGCCACGGCGAGTTGCGACCGAGTAATAGCCTTAGACACAGATTAGTGATCGTATAGGTCTTACCGGTACCGGCGCTTGCTTCAATCAGCTGACCATGATCCAGTGGCACGGTCATCGGGTCGAAACTGACGTCTATGCTATTCATCGACTTGCACCTCTAAAATGGGTTGCCAGACCGATACCGCGTCATTGATGAACCTGTCGTGAAATGCCTCAGGTAGTTGGAACAGCCTTGCCCAGTATCGGTCTTTGCCCTCAGCCCCGGGCTGATTCCTTTCCCAGCCTTGGCGAGCTTTCAGGATCGAGCTGTCTACCGATAAGCCGTCTCGCTGGCTTTTGGTAAAAGCTTTGCAAGCCTCCGGAGGCAACAGTAAGGGGCTGGCGACGCCTTCGTCGTACAGGTCTAGTAAATTGCACAGAATTGCTTCGGCCGTCGGCGGGTTAACTGGCGGTAGTCTGCTGACCTTCGCTTCATCTGTGTCGCCCCGGAAAATAAAAATCGTAGACGTGTTTGGCTTTGCAATGTTTGCCGCAAGATGCTGAACCCAGGTGTCTAGCAGTTGTCCCGCACCGAGTTTTCCCGCACGGTAGTTAACGATGTTGTCTCCGTAAAGGTTGTCTAGTTCAACGCTAAGCAGGCTCCCTGCGATCTCAATGTTGGTCTTGATGAAAGCCCTTGGGGCTTTAAGGTAATCTGCTGCGCGCGCCTGAATGGCCTGGGCCCTTGTGAGCTCTCGTGTTAACTGTTGTTGGCCGATATTACCCGGGAGTATGCCGCCGGACAGTGATACTTGTCGTTTGAATTGCTCAAGGTCATGGCCGTTCATCAAGATACCCAAAGCGTCATCGGCCAGTTGGAACCGTTCCAGTGGATCCAGTTCGAATGACTCAGTATCTTTAAGTTCGACTTCATTGACATCAAGGTAGGCGCCCAGCCTTTGCTGCAAAAAGTATTTTCCGGGGTGTCGCAGGAATTTGGAAAGTTGCGCAATACCGGTGCATGTCATCGATTCGTCCGGGGCTAGCGGGTTCTCCATAAAGGCCGGCGCGGGTTCTTTGGCAGACAGCGCCTCATGCCATAGGGTAGAGAACGACTGTAGACGACCGCCCTGATAGTATCTCCGGCTAAATGGCTGCAGGGCATGGCGGATGGAATAGTCTTCACCGAATACTGCTTTCAGGTAATGCAGCCATTCGCCAACGACAACAGAGGGGGGAAGATCCTTGTTGTCCCTAATGCCTTTGCCAACGAAGCTGACATAAAAAACTTCACCTGCGGACAGCAACGCTTCAAGAAACAGGTATCGATCATCCAGTTTTTTTGACCGGTCGCCTTTCCTGGCGGGACAACTGGCAATCAGGTCAAAAGAGTGTGGCCTGACGTCACGAGGATATTCACCGTCATTCATCCCCATTAGAGCAACCATACGAAACGGTATGCTTCTCATGGGTACGAGGGTCGCGAAGGTAATACCGCCGGAGATAAAACCGGCATTTGAGTCCTGGCTGGAAAGTGCCTGATTGATTGAGTAGGACATCATCTGGCGAGAAACCTTGTCCTCGTAGCGACCAGCGCTGGCATCAAGGCTAATTTCGTCGATGACTTGTAGCAATTGGTTAACTTCAAGGACCTCGTCGCCACGGGGGTCGTAAAATGTTGAGATTAATCGTGTCACCAGTTTTTGCCATGCATCGACCCCTTTGGGCTCGCTAAGTTCTGTTCTTACGTCCCCCAGTAAGTCTACAAAATAACAAAGCTTGCCAAGAAGGCCGGTGTCCGCCGGGGTAATCTCGAAGGGCAGAATGCCATCCCAGCTGCCTTGGTCGGGTGACATGGCGAACCCCAGTAAAAGGCGGTTTATCCCGAACTTCCAGCTGTTCTGGTCTTCGGGAGGCAGGTTCCAATAGTCCTGCTTGTCCTTGCCGCTCAATTCCCACCGGATACCCGATTCATTAACCCAGTAGGAAATCGTCTCGAGGTTTTCCTGAGTAAGATCAAAGTGCCTCATGATGGCGGGCACTTCCAGTAGGTCCAGGACGTCGGGACCCGACAACCTGAGTTCAGGCAGGTTAAGTAGATTCATGAAACTACTGAGCAGCGTGCTGTTTTCAGCGGAACTTCGGTCAGCAATCCGGTACGCCAGGTTGTTGGAAAATACTGACTGAATAAACGGTGCGTATTCTGCAATATTCGGAACCATCACCAGGATATCGTTAAGTCTAAGTGTAGGAGACTGTTTTATGGCGTGTAGTATCTGGTCGTGTAGCACCTCAACTTCACGAAGTCTGCTGTGACAGATATGGATCTGGATGGACGTGTCGTTGAACTGTCGCGGAGTTGGTTGGCATTCAGCGCCAAACTCACCGCCGAAGGTCAGGTTTAGGATGTCGTTTTTAACGACATCCAGCGACGTATTTTCTTGCCGATCAAGGAAAAGCTCTTCCGAGTGCACCTGGTTGGATTCCAGTAGCAGTTCAAGAAACTCCCGTCCCTGTTTGCCCAGTGATGACAGCAATGGATTGCCAACTTCCAGGTAGTCGTCGTCGACGAGTGGCTCTTGCGTTGCCAATAGGCTGCGGATTGAGCGCCGCGCTTTGTCTTTTTCGGAAACAATGTCCCCCCAATAATGGGCGCAGGGGTTTAAAAAATAGATATCGACCTCGGTCGATTTAGCCAGCGCTTCAAAGGTCTGCAATTGAAGCGGTGGTAAGGTAGACAGCCCAAAAATACTGATGCGTTCGCGCACTGCGTTGGGTTGATGGTTGTTTGACGGGTGAACCAGAGCTTGTAAAACCTGCTCGTGCAATGCCGCCCTGTGTAAGCCCCGGTTACCTGCCAAGTCGTCCTGGATGATTCGCCATAAATCAGCCTGCCAGGCCTCGTGCCCGGTCAGTGCTCGGCGTTCCTTTTGCCATTGCAGAATCCAGTCTGGTCGGTACATGAGGTATTCGTCGAACAGCAGCGCCAATTCCGCGGCGAGTTGATGTAACCGAAGGTCTTTATCGCCTGCGCCGGTCAGGTAAGTATCAATGTCACTGGCAAGCCCGGGGTTTTTTTTTAGCAGGCGCATAATCCGCCAGGTCAGGCGATGTCGGTCATACGGGGAATCATTGACGAGTAGCGTTTCGGGGATCAGCGGCTGGTAGAGCTTCCACAAAAAAGTGGCTGGCAAAATGCAGTCGACATTGCTGCTAATACCGTGATGATCCGAGAGCTGAAGCTTTAGCCATTGACCCAGGCCAAAACTTTGAACAACCACGGTGAGTGGTTCAAAAGGGTCGTTGAATAATGTATTTCTCGCGCAGAACGCCCGGGCTAGTTCAGACATCTGGTTCGATTGGAACAGGTTCAGCATATCGACCAGTGTACGGATTCCGTCTTCGAATCCTATCCCCTGGCTTCTGATAGACTTCAATTTGTTCTGAAAGGATCTGCTAAATGAGCGACGACCTGTTCGATGGATTAAAAGTGCTGGATGTTGGAAGTTGGATAGCGGGTCCTGTGGCAGGAACCATCCTTGCGGATTATGGGGCGGATGTTATTAAAGTCGAGATGCCCGGGGTTGGAGATGCTTACCGAAATCTTTCGGAGACGGCGATCGTGCCGGATGCCGCCACTAATTATATGTGGGATATGGATGCCCGTAATAAGCGAAGCCTTTCGCTGAATCTGAAGACAAAAGAAGGCATCAAGATTCTTCACCGGTTAATAGAACAATGTGATGTTTACATCACGAATCAGCCGTTCCCGTTACGGGACAGGTTGAGGCTCAATTACGAAGAAATTAAGGTCCTTAATCCGTCGATGGTCTATGCGTCTCTAAGTGCTTATGGTGAAGCGGGGCCCGATAAAGACCGAGAGAGCTTTGACCTTGTGGCGTACTGGGCGCGGTCGGGGCTGGCTGATCTTGTTAGGGACAACAATGCGTTTCCTGCCCCGGCATTGCCCGGCATGGGTGACCATCCGTCAGCAGTGACACTTTACGCGTCGATCGTCACAGCACTGCTCAAAAGGGAGCGAACAGGTGAGGGCTCTATGGTGCACACCTCATTACTGGCTAATGGACTCTGGTCTGCCTCATGCATCGCTCAGGCCGCTTTTGTCGGTGGGGATTATTCGCAGTACCGCGAGCTTGCCAGCAAACGGCGCTTTCCCAGGACCATGCTAGGAACTGCTGACGAACGTCACTTCATCATGTCAATGGTGCGTACGCCGCAGGAAGTCGTCTCGTTGTTGGCTAGCCTGGGTTTATCCGTGTTGCTCCAGGATGAACGTTTTCAGACGCCAGAAACTCGGTTTACGCATAACGATCTTTTTTATGAGGCGTTGCAGGCCAGGATGCAGATGGAACCCGCAGTGTATTGGCAGCAGCAATTTGAGCATCACAAGGTGCCAGCCTATCTTGTTGGTCTGATAGAAGAGATGGTTGATGACCCTCAGGTTCTTGTCAATAAAATGGCCGTCGCGCCTAACGACGCCTCTATTGGCGGAAAAATTATTTCCCATCCTATTAATATTGACGGAATGCCGAAGCGTGGCCCGGAAAAAGCGCCATCCTTGGGCGAGCACAATGCGGAAATATTGTCAGCGCTGGGGTTTAGCCCGGACCAATTAGCGCAATGGTACCGTGACGGGGTTATTTAGGCCTGACGGGGTTGTTTAGGCCTTAAGTGGGTTGTTTAAGCCTGACGGGGTTGTTTAAGCATGGTGGGCGTTCAAGAGAGTAAGTCTGGAATCGTGCGAAACAGCCTATAACAGGCATCGTCATGTGACTTTTGTGGCCGACTAGTGCCGTAACCTGCTGATCGGTAAGTTTGCGCCCCCAAAACAGGGCCTTGACCCGCAATTACAGACCCCCTAGGCTCAAGGCTTAAC
>JABIVN010000298.1 GCA_018667205.1 Gammaproteobacteria bacterium
GCGCAACCGCCCATGCCACCGAAAAGCCCCGTCGCCGTATTAGCGACGCCTTGGGCAACACACTCACGGTTACCACGACCACGAGTTTCAGTGACTTCGTCAACCAGTCTTAGGGTTAGCAGAGATTCGATCAGTCCTATAGTGGCGAGAATAATCGCGTAGGGCAAAATGATCATCAGTGTCTCGAATGAAAACGGGACTGCGGGGATATGGAAGCTAGGGAAGCCACCCTTGATCGATGCGATATCACCGACAACTCGAGTATCCAGATCAAGACTAAATACCAACAGACTAACAACAAGGATGGCGACCAGCGAAGAAGGAATTGACGTCGTGAGGCGGGGTAAGAAGTGAATGATTGACATAGTGATGAAGACTAGGCCGATCAACATGTACAGCTGTTGCCCTTCCAGCCAGGCAACATCCAAAATGCTCCCCTGCATGAAAGTTCCATTGAGCCAACCGGGTTCACCTGCGACCCCAAACTGACCAAGTTGGGCAAGGAAGATCACGATCGCCAACCCGTTAACGAATCCCAGCATGACAGGGTGCGGAACCATGCGGATAAACTTACCCAGTTTGAGCAGACCCGCGCCGATCTGAATGAAGCCCATCAATACGACCGTGGCGAACAGGTATTCGACACCATGGTCGGCTACCAGTGCGACCATGACAACGGCCAACGCGCCTGTAGCACCGGATATCATGCCGGGTCTCCCGCCAATACAGGCGGTGATTAAGCCGACCATAAAGGCTGCATACAAACCGACCAAGGGCTCTACACCAGCAACAAAGGCAAACGCGACGGCCTCTGGTACAAGCGCTAGTGCAACGGTGATGCCGGACAACAGGTCATTTTTAATGGTGGTAACTTTAGAGGCTTGTATCTCAAACATGCGAAACCTTTAGCGACGATGAAAGCTTCTGTGTGACTAAGTCGCACAGCGGGGTGATACCAATCGTCAGTAAATGATTTTTTGAAGCGACGGGCGGGGCGCGCAGTCTACCTATTATTGCAGGCCGATACAATCAGCTGGACCCTGCAGAGAAATCATGAGTTGTCCGTCCAAGTTTATCCGCAAGGATTAATCACCAGGGTGGGTAGAGAAATATCAGCGTGGCTAGGTTCCAGTTGCCTGGGCGTGGCTAAAAATACCGGTAAAGCGCCTAGGGCAGCCCGATGGTCATGCCGCCGTCTACGACCATCTCTGCGCCAGTAATGTAGATGCTTTCATCGGTCGCCAGGAAAACAGCCATATTTCCTATATCTCTGGCAGGATCACCCATGTAGCCGATAGGTAACTTTTGTTCAATTTGGCTACGGAGTGCTGCTGGGTCGTCCACTGCGGCGAAAACGGGGTCCAAAATAGGCGTGTCGATGATACCTGGATGAATAGAGTTGCAGCGAATACTGATCGCGGCATTTTCCAGCGCTACAGTTTTGGTCAGTAGCCGGACGCCACCTTTGCTTGCGCCGTATGCTGCGCCGCCTAACTGACCGCGAAGCCCGACGACGGAAGACAGATTAACGATTGAGCCGCGAGTCTCCCCGGTATTTTTTTTCATGGCACGAACGGCATGCTTACATCCAAGGAAGACGCCGGTGAGATTAACGTCCATTACGCGCTGCCAGTCTTCTAGCAGGGTTTCGTCGACAGGGCTGCTGCTGAAAATACCTGCATTATTCACGAGGACATCAATGCGACCAAAACGGGAGACCACCTGTTCTATGGTGTCGATCCAGCTCTGCTCTGCAGAGACGTCCTGGGTCAGGAACTCAGCGCCGAGACTTTTGGCAACGGCCTGTCCCCTTGGGTTGATATCAGTGATGATTGTCTGCGCCCCCTCTTCGACGAAGCGTTGCGCGATGCCTGCGCCCAGACCAGAAGCACCTCCCGTTACTAAGGCGATTTTATTATTCAGTCGTCCCATTGTTCCTCCGTTAAGTCACGCGTAAGTCACACATAAGTCTAACGGCAATTAGTCGGCTATGGTTAAGCCTGTCACAAAATACCTGCTAATTTGGGTTGTACCCCCCTTTTGATTGCCGCTAAAGGTGATATTTAGCCCTCAATTCAATTTTTATGCCTCGAATGACATGACGAGAGCCCGAACAGGATAAGATGGCGGGTCTTGCATACTAGCAATAAAAAAAGGATCTGAACCTGACATCCCTACTGGATTTACCCTTACACAAACAGCTGTTCAAGGCGCTCGAAACATTGGGCTTCAGTGAGGCTACCGAGGTTCAAAGCAGCGCTATACCAGCAATTCTTGACGGTCGGGATGTCATGGTGTCGGCTAAAACCGGCAGTGGTAAAACTGCCGCCTTTCTGCTGCCTATGCTGGACCACATGCTTCAAAAGAATGGGCCAGGTCACGGTACACGAGGATTGATACTCCTGCCGACACGGGAACTTGCACTCCAAACGGTAAAGACCTTTGAAAAACTCGCAAAATTCACGCCTATCAAGTGTGGCATTGTGATCGGTGGCGAAGCTTACAAGCACCAGATTGCATCGTTACGTAAGAACCCCGAAGTGATTATCGCAACCCCCGGCCGACTGGTAGAGCATTTAGACAAGAGCTCAATCGATTTCGATGATCTTGAGTTTCTGGTGCTTGATGAGGCTGATCGGATGCTAGACATGGGTTTTACAGAGGATATGAATACGATAGCGGCTTCTTGTAGAGAGCAGCGACAGAATCTGTTGTTTTCGGCGACATTGAAACATCGGAACTTTGGCCGTATTCAGGATATTTTAAGCAATCCTGTCTCTATCGAAGTTGATTCTTTCAAAGAAGGCCATAGCCAGATAACCCAACAAATGGTTTTGGCTGACGGTGATGATCACAAGCGGAAGTTGATCAGGGTCCTGGTAGAAGAAGAGAAAGCAGAAAAAGTTTTTGTTTTTTGCAAAACCCGGGCGCAATGCACTGCGGTGGGCGAACATCTTGCAGCGACGGATTTGAAGGTCGGGTACCTGCATGGCGAGATCCCGCAGAGTGATCGGAAGCAGGTGCTGAATCGATTCCGTGATGGCAAACTGCAGGTGCTGGTGGCGACGGATGTCGCGGCCCGGGGCCTTGATGTGTCTGATGTTGATCTGGTGATCAATTACACCGTGGCTCATTCAGGCGATGACCACGTGCATCGAGTGGGAAGAACCGGGCGTGCAGGACGGGAGGGCAAAGCGGTTACGCTGGTTGATCGTATCGACTGGAACAAAAATTCCAGTATCGAGCGGTACCTGAAAATACGTTTCGAACATCGATCGGTGAAAGGGCTGAAAGCAGCCTATACTGGGCCCATTAAGGTGAAAAAGTCGGGCAAAGCGGTCGGGAAGAAGAAAAAACCCCGCAAAGATGCGCCGCTAAAAGGTCCTGCCCCGAAACAGCGCGCTAGGAACAAGAAAAACATCGGCAAGGGACGCAACGCGAAGCGAGGTGAGGCTAAGGGTGACGAAACTAAAGGTGACGAAACTAACCCTTATAAAGCTAAGGGAAGCAGTCTCTATAGCAAATATCGAAAAAGAACGCCGGAGGGCCAGGTAGGGGCGAGCGCTAAACAAGAGACCGCGAAGGATTAGCTCGTCCATGAAATACTCCGGCCCCTCAGCTTGTGAGCGGAACTAAAACTCAGTCATGAATACCCCGTCTGGGCAGCGATGGTTTGCTCATTCGTCAGCGGGTTGCTGTAGTTGCCAGTCTTCGTTTGGTTGGTCTATGAAGTTCGGCGTCTCGCCCTTGAGCAAGGCGATGATACCCGTCGTCATATTCCCCAGCGCTACTTCCAGCGCCTGACCTATTTCGTGCTCATTCAACGTGTCATCTGCGGTCATCTTCCCGGCCCAGCGAATCGTGCAATGTTCGTCATCAATTGGGGTCACGGTAGCGACGACGGTGTAGTCCTGCATGCCTATGGGCTTGCCCGCGGTGAGCGTGTACGAAAACATCCGTTGGTCGTTATCAAACGCAACTAACCTGTGTTGTACATAACCTTGAGTCGCGAGTTCGATATCACGGACCATACCGATCCCCTCGCCTTTGACTGCGATTCTGCTTTCACCCCCCCGAGGGATCCAATTCAGTACACGGTCGTAGTGGCGAATTTCCTCCCAGACTGTAGCTGCGGGAAGGTCGGTGTCCCGTTTGTGTTCAATGTCTATCATGTTTTGTTCTCTTTTCTGGTGAAACAATGTGTGGCAAGAAATCACATCAACCGCAGGAGAAAAGGCCTGTTTGGACGCTTTACTCCAAGCCGATAGAACACTAATCTGGAATAGACTTATCCGCAAGCAAGCGAGATGTTGATGACTGCTAATATCGATATTGATTCGAGTATGTTTTTCAGTAAGGAATATGCTGACAACCCTTACCCCACGCTGAAATTGTTGCGAGATCACCGCCCGGTTTATTACAACGATTTAATGAAGCAATGGATGGTGACCCGTTACGAGGATGTGATGAACATCTTCGCTGATACAGAAAACTTTTCAGCGTCACCTAATGGTGATCATATCGGTGCCGTGTTCGGTTCGACGCTGATGGAATTTGATGGCGAGGAGCACCGAAAGTTACGCGGTGTGGTCGCACCTGAGTTTGTCGGCATGAAACTGCAATCATTACTGCCGATCGTACAGCGAAATTCAATGGCGCTGATTGAAAAATTCACGATGAAGCAGGCGTCCCTGATTGCAGAAAAGGCGGCTTTAAAGGGTGAAATCGACATTGTGGACGATTTTGCGACCAGGCTGCCGTTGAACGTTATCTTGGATGTGCTCGATCTGCCGCAGGAAGCCCATGAGATGTTCCATGGCTGGTATCCCGCCATGATGAACGGCATTAGTGGCGGCCCAGAACTTCGCATTGCCGGGCAAAGAGCCAATGCCGAATATCATGCCTACCTAGATCCGCTGATTAAGCAACGATCCTTAAATCCAGGCGATGACCTGCTTTCACGGTTGTCAGTAACGGAGGTCGACGGCAAGCGCATGACGCCAGCGGAGATAAAATCTTTTGCGAGTTTGATACTGGTTGCGGGCGCAGAAACGACGGATAAGGCAATCGCTAATCTCTGGTATCAGTTACTGGCTCATCCTGACCAATGGCAGGCGGTACAGCAGGATCCGGAATTATTGGATCGTGCTTTTACCGAAATGATGCGTATTCATGGTCCAGCTGGTGCTCAGACCCGAAAAGCGATCAATGACGTTACCCTGCATGGCGTAACGATTCAGGCAGGTGACTACGTGCATCTATCGCTTTACGGTGCCAATAGGGATGAAAGAGTTTTCAAAGATCCGGATACCTTTAATCTGTTTCGTGATGACCTTTATTTCAGCAAGGAGCTTCGTTCAGGCTATTTCAGGGACGGCACCGCAGGGCACCTTGGCTTCGGCCTGGGTCCACACTTTTGTGTTGGGTATCAATTGGCGCGGGCAGAGACAGTCATCGGCACGAAGCTGCTGATGGAAGTCGTCAAGAATCCCCGGTTCAAGCCAGGCACTAACCCAAAACCCATAGCGATCCGTTTAGAACCCTGGCACCTGCAGTTGGAATTTGATGCAGGTTTAAACCTGCGCGAACCTTGATTTGGCACCACTGTGATTGCTTGCCTAGCAGGGAGTAGTCGCGTGACCAGAGACCTGGTGTACCTTGTGTTTTTTTTAATGCTCTGCCTGGACGCTCATGCTGCAGACTGGGATAGCCATGGAACGTTTAAAACCAGCGGCGGTGAACTTCACTATCGAGTATCAGGCGTGGGTAAGCCACTATTACTGCTACATGATTACTGCTACATGATTACTGCGACATGGTTATTCGGGATACGGCCAACAGTGGCAGAGTTTTCTTGACGAATTCATCGATGATTACAAGGTGATTGCCGTAGACCTACCCGGTCACGGACAGTCCAGTAGGCTGAAAAGTAGTTTTGTCGTGGCGGACGGAGCCAAAGACATGTGGCAGCTTATGGACCACTTGAATGTGGAACAGGTTCATGGCGTGGGATATCGTGCCGGGGGGATGATATTGCTGAAGATGGCTTTGCTTGAGCCCTCAAGAGTGCGGGCAATGGTTTTGGCCTCCAGCGCTTTTACAGTTCTTGAAGAACGCCCCAATGGGCCGTTCGAGAAGCTACCGGAGATGTACCGGAAGGGTTTGCTGCGTAATCACAAGGGTGATCTGGACAAGATCCGCGCCATACTCAGCGCGAAGTTTGTGGCGGACATAAGTGTCGCGGAACTCAAGAGTCTTAAGACCCCAACGTTGCCGGTGTCAGGTGACCGAGACGATTCGTTCCCCTTGCCCGTGGCTGTTAAAACCTACTTGGCTTTGCCCAAGGCTAGCTTGTGGATAGTCCCAGACGTTGGGCATGAGCTTTTTTGGCCCTGAGGCGGTAGTGAGCGTCTGGCGAAGCAGTTCCCTGAAGAGGTATTGCGGTTTTTCCACGAGGTTCAATAAAACGTAAATTCCAAAGGGCCGAAATACGATACGAAATGTTGCTGTTTTAAAATGCATCGAGCTGACTGTAATTGAAAGAATTCAATTGCTATAGTCTGACCCATGCTAGCCAATAATCTTACATTGACTCCGTTGTTGGAGATGATCGCTGCACAGGCAGGGGAGGCGGACTCGAATCGTTCCGTTTCGCCGCAAGTCATCAGTGAGTTAAAGAAAAACGATATTATGCGCTTCACAGCCGCCGAGTCCTTGGGTGGGTTAGATCAATCCTGCACAAGAGTCGGGCAGGAGCTAGAGGCGATTGCCGCGGCGTGTAGTTCAACGGCTTGGTGTCTCTGGAATCACCTGAGCACCTTTCACTTTTTTTGCGGTTTGCTTGGGCCAAAGCACGCAGACTTCCTTAGTGAGATTGTCCGCAATTATGAGTGGGTTTGTTTCCCTGCGGGTGCAAGCACGGCGGTGAAAGGATTGCAGGCGAATCAAGAAATTTTGCTAGAGGGAAAAGCAGCGTTTGGGTCCGGTGCGCGGTACGGGGAATGGGCCGGTGTGGCTTTTATGCACGAAGACGACCGGGCACCGAGTTTCTCCATGGTCAATTTAAGCCAATCAGGCGTGGGTATCGATCGTAATTGGTTTGCGATGAGCCTGCGCGCCAGTGCCACGGATACCGTTCTCTATGAAGGCGCCAAAATTCCTGCGTCGCGCCGAGTCGAGTTTCCGTTCATGTATCGGGTGCCTTTCAGAGATCCGGGTCGCCCGATGATTGCCCACCGTTACCGGGAGGATTGGGTTGGGTTATCAGATATGTGGTTAGGTGCTATTGCTGTTGGTTTGACGCAAGCAGCGCTTGATGAAGTGACGGAAGGCATTAAGGGTCGCGTAGCAATTATGGGTGTAAAGGTGGCAGAACGGCCAACGGTGCATGTCAATCTGGGGCAGGCCCAAGCGAGGATAAATTCAGCCAGGGATACAGCTTTTGCAGCTTTAGCAGAAACTGATGAGCGCATGGACATCCAGAAAACGCCTGACGAAACAGACTATTTGAGACAACTTTCAGCATCGATGAGTGCCTTGCAACAATGCGAAGACGCGATGCGTTTGCTATTGCGTGTGATGGGCGGCAATGGGCTGCGTGAAGGTCCAGCTTTTGAACGACGTTTTCGCGATTTACAGGCGATGCCTCTACACATCAATGCGCATCAGGACCGTGTGAGCGAGCAGTTTGGTCGGCACCTGCTGGGGCTGCCAACAGAAAATCCTTTTTAGACATTAGTACATTTCCAAACCGTCGTTTTTTTGGGTCTACTGGAAAACCTTAGGAAGCACCCATTGGCCATTTTTGTTGCAGGTAAACTCGGCCTTTCGTTCTACCATACTCAGGTCAAGGCCGCGGTAGTAATCAGGGTTATCACCGCTCCACCTTAGATCCTTGTCGTCATCATCAAAAGTAACCTGTAGTAAAAACAGTACTTTCCTATCGATGTAGGGATCGTTGGCATATGACATGATCAGTTCGAGTTTAGAAAAATGAATATATCCTTCAGACTCGATTGAAAGAGGTGAATAGATATTATCCTGGGTAAGTGTCTGCAGGTCATTTTGACTAACGATATGGTTTGAACGGCGGTCGCCGACAAGGAATCTCCTGACATTTTTAGACGACGTCATTCATCCTTGACGTGCGTATAGAAATGAAGGGCGATGGTCAGCAGAAAACCTGGGTTCGGGGTTGCGTGGGTCAACTTTCCTTAGACACCGCCAGGGAGTTCTTTGAAATAAAAAACGCTAAAAATAGTATGTGCCTATGCGGGAGCGAAAACCTAACGTTCATGGGTTTAGCTGGGGCAGCACACAGTTTGGCTACATTATCGAATGGATCTAGGCGCCTTGGGTCATAAACCGGTCTACCCATGCGTGGTAATTTTGCACCGCCGGTTCATTTCTGCCGTAAACAAATGATTGATTGGCGCCCGAGTTGATCGATTGCTGAATGCCAAAGCCAATGCGGTAATCTTCATCCTTGACGGCTTGTAAGACCATCGCACTAAAGTTTTCGGTAGCGTCAATTTGTTCTTTTGTCTCTGGAGGTTTCGCTGACAGAATATACTGAATGGTTTCAGTGGTGTCAGGTTCGGGGCCAGGGAATATCTGGCTAACTAGGCAATGATCACCAAGGATGCCAGAAATAGACAGGTTGGGAAAACAAGAATGAATCAGGCGAATATGCTGTCCGGGATTCCAGGTTGATTTTTCTTGCTTGGACAGGTCACCTAATGTCTTGCGACCAAACGTCAGTCGCTGGTGCGGCCCATAGGTGTCCAATACCAATAAGTTCCCGACGGTGTGTTGCCCAACGGTTTTACCGTGAACCAGATTGTGATGGTAGGCCTCAAGATAGCCATCCATCGTGATTTTCCAACCGGGGCTTTTCAATACTCGACTGTCGTGAAGGTGCCAGTCAGCGAGTGTCAGCGTATCAAGTTCTGCAGCGAAATCACCAAGCCACTCATCCAAGTCAAAATGTGCCTGCGGTGTCAAACTGACCCAAATTAATCCACTGCGTTCTTCGCAAGGTAGCTCTGTCAACCCGTACTGTGAATAGTCTAACTCCCCAAACGTTTCGGCAGCATATCTTCCTATGAGAGCGCCGTCTCGGTCATAGGTCCAGGCGTGGTAAGGGCATGCAAAAACTCGATTCGATGAGCGTCCATCTTCGCAAAGTCGGGCACCGCGGTGCCGGCAGGCATTCAGGAAACATTTGACGTTTCCCTGATCGTTTCGACACAGGATGATCGGAGTTTCCATCACGGTCATCGCCTTATAATCACCCGCTTCGGGAAGTTCTAATGATAGTGCTAAAGCGAGTGGAAGGTTTTTGAAAATACGTTCACGTTCAGCGGTGTATCGCTGGCGGTTGGTATAAGCGTCGACAGGCATTTGCATCGGTTCCGGCGCCATGTCGGTCGTGTGATTCTGAAAATGATCCAGCGCCCTGGTTGCCAGGCCCATCAGTTCTTCGTGGCGAGATTTTTTAGTCACAACAGTACTCACCCTAATTCTAAAGGACCGTGGTTATCGATGAAGCTTTGCCAAGCGGGAAGAGCCTCGGGGTAATCCGCCGCAAAGCGGGTGTCGCCCATTAGCACTCGGTTAGCTTGATTTAAACCCTGGCTGTATTCAGTGGCAGGAACGTAATACAGGAACGAAATAACGCGTTTACAGAAACGCCATTGGCCGTTTGGTTCCCGGCGATAATCATCTGCGTAGCGCATAGCCGCAATTGAGACAACGCCATTGGGTGTCGTTTCTGCGTGACTGAGTACCAACCCTTGCGCTTTGTCAGGGTCGTTGGCGTCCATTATGACGGTGGTATCGTGGGTCCAATGATAAGCAGGACCACGAATTTTAAATGTCTTTTCAAACATGGTTTGAATCGCTTTCTTTCCTTCGGCCACCATTGAACCATTGGGTGCATCAAAGCAGGCATCATCAGAGAACAGACTCATCAGTCTATCCATGTCGTGTTCATCACAGGCAATGGCATAAGCGGTAACAATGTCGCGAATCGCTTCTTTTGACTCCAGCCGGTCTAGGCGCTCTGCTAAAGCCTCAAGAGTAAGTGTATTGACCATTATTAATTTTCTCCTGCCCTGATCGATTGTCGGGCGTTATCAGTTAAGAGATCTACTTCCCTTTGCGTTTCAATATCTGAACAAGCTGTTTTCAGTCCGCGAAATTCTCGCAAACACCTAGGGTCCTAACCTCGCACTTTAGCAGTAATTTCGGCTAATTTACCCTATGTACATGGTGCCATGTGTGAGTTCGCCGCGGTTTGGCATCATGATATTGGAATAATGCGAAAACCCGGTTGTGTTCGCGCTTGACGCTCTGGTGTGAATTTTTAGCTGGCTTGTAAAGGCTCAACCCATCGTTAGACATAAATTGGTTGAGCCCGCAGGACCGCAGTTGTTTTCTACCGCAGGCAGTTAAGGCACCAAGCAAACGCCAACATTTAGCAGCTAGATTAGGCCTTTTTTATGCGGAGGGGATCATAGCACAGGGTTAAAAAACGAAATAAAAGCCGCTGGTGCATTCAGTCTAATTTGGGTG
Organism: Gammaproteobacteria bacterium; assembly: GCA_018667205.1. Classification (GTDB taxonomy): domain Bacteria; phylum Pseudomonadota; class Gammaproteobacteria; order Pseudomonadales; family Azotimanducaceae; genus UBA9659. The sequence goes on from JABIVN010000298.1 coordinate 10,576, forward strand.
GTACATTAAAAAAGTATCCGCTTGTCTTATTGAACACAACCAATTGTGTTTCTGGCAGTGGCAGTCATTTCAGGACCGAAGAGCGGTTACCGACTGACTCAGCCAAGTGAGGCTCCGCAACTTGCTATCGGGTCGGCTGTTCCAATATAGTCTTGGCTGTACCAACGTAGTTTTGCCTGTATAAATAGAGTATCGCCCTGTTAATGAGTGTTAGGTAATGAGATGAAGGTTATTATAGTTGGCGCCGGTATTGGCGGATCTACACTGGCGTTGTCCCTGGCTCATTTAGGGATTGATTACACATTGATAGAGCAAGCACCTGCCCTGACAACGGTAGGAGCCGGTATTCAACTAAGCCCAAACGGTGTCCGAGTGCTCGAGCAACTAGGGCTTGGGGAACAGCTAAAACAGTTCTGTACAGAACCTGACTTTCATAAATATAGCGTTTGGGATTCGGGTGAAACTGTCCTAAAAACGCCTCTGAAATCGATGGTAAAAGCGACCTACGAGCACGCGTACTACCATGCCCACCGAGCGGACCTGATAGACCTTCTGACTGTAGCACTTGATCCATCCAAGCTTCTAATGAATACCCGTGTTGCAACTGTCGAACAGAATGAGCATGGCGCCTGGGTAACCACAACTGATGGCCATCGAATCGAAGGCGATGTCATCGTTGGTGCAGATGGAATTCATTCCCTGGTGCGTGAACAGGTATTTAGGCCTGGCAGTCCAAGGGATTCCGGGTACGCAAGTTGGCGAGGCGTCATCGATAGTGATGCTATCGCTCATTTGGATATCCCTGTGTCAGCCTATGTCGATATGGGTCCGCGGCTGTCGTTTGTTTACTACTTTGTTTCAGGCGGCAAGAAATTCAATTGGTTAGCGTTGGGTAGAACGCATGATCCTCTCAGGGAATCGTGGTCACAAACAGCAACTCGTGAGGATGTGATCGCCGCTTTTGATGGCTGGTACGAGCGTCCCAAACAAATTATTGAAGCGACACCAACGATCTTTGTCACTGCCCTGCACGACCGAGAGCCACTTGATTCTTGGGTAAGCGGCAGAATTGCACTGATGGGAGACGCTGCGCACGCCATGTTGCC
>JABIVN010000299.1 GCA_018667205.1 Gammaproteobacteria bacterium
AATAGTTGTCTTGAAATATCAGAGGGCCGCAGTGTCGATCTGATTGAAGTGGATGCAGCGTCACGGACAGGCGTGGATGATATGCGAGAACTGCTAGATAACGTCCAGTACATGCCGACGGTGAGCAGGTTCAAGATATACCTCATTGACGAAGTCCACATGCTGTCACGTAGCAGTTTTAACGCGATGCTAAAAACCCTTGAAGAACCGCCGGAACACGTCAAGTTCCTGTTTGCGACAACTGATCCAAAGAAGCTTCCTGTGACGGTGCTCTCACGTTGTTTGCAATTCAACCTAAAGAACCTTTCACCGGAACAGATTGTCCACTATATGGGGGCGGTTCTTGAGAAGGAATCCATTGGCTACGACGAGACTGCACTATGGCAACTAGGGCATGCCGCGGACGGCAGCATGAGAGATGCCTTGAGTCTTGCCGATCAGGCGATTTCATTTGGCAATAATGAAATTCGAGACGCGTCTGTAAAATCTATGCTCGGGTCGATCGATCACCAGGAAGTCTATGACCTAATTGATGCGGTGATCATGGAAGATGGTGCGAGGCTGCTCGAAAAAATTGCGGCGCTAGCAGAATTTGCCCCGGATTACGCCGCGCTGCTGGATAATATCCTGGCTGTACTCCATAGAGTGGCCATTGCGCAGGCTGTCCCAGCTGCGGTAGACAACGCTCAGGGAGACCGAGAGCTGGTCTTGGCAGCTGCGCAGCAGGTGTCTGCACAGCAGGTTCAATTGCTTTACCAGATAGGACTAATCGGGCAACGCGATCTGTCTCTGGCGCCTATGCCACGGATCGGATTTGAAATGGTGCTTCTGCGGATGATGTCCTTCGCCCCGGAAGGCTCGGACCCTGAGTCGGGCGCTAGGCTAGACTCTGGATCAACATCAACATCAACATCAACATCAACATCAACATCAACATCAACATCAACATCAACATCAACATCAACATCAATGTCAGGAAGCGGTGTCGCTTCTGGCCTTTTAAAAGACGGTACGCAATCCCAAGTAGGTACAGAAGCCCAAAGCACAGGAACCGCTTTCAAGGTCTCACCGGTCGCTGAGCTGCTCTCCGCGATTAGTGGTGAGGACCCATTGTCGAAAACAGTACCAAAAGCAGCATCGTCCGTGTCTTCTGCGTCGATATCGGCGTCCGCGCCCGCACTAGCATTAGGGGCATTTTCGGCCACTTCGTCTGCGCTTCCTCAATTAGAAACTAGCCAGTATGCCCCGCCGCTAAAAGTCGTTAGTGAGGTTGCCAAAAACGATCCTGGAAAAAACGATCCTATGAAAAAGGATCGATCAGCAAAGGTCCCGGCAGAATCTATCCCAGCGGAAGTTACTAAACCTGAAGCCAAACAGGAGCCTTCTGTTGTACCGCTGAACGCTGAGCAAGCCCAGCGGGACGCTCCGGAATTTACTCCGGCGAATTGGGTTGAGATACTCGAAGCACTTTCACTCTCGGGGGTTACGGCCTCTCTGGCAGCGAATTGCGAGCTTTATCGTACAGATGATCAACAATGTGTTTTAAAGCTCAGCGAAAATCATGCCAGCCTCTGGAATAAAACCTATCAGGGTCGTATCGAAGAGGCTCTTGGCCTGCTGTATGGTCGCGAAATAAAAGTATCGATCGAGGTCGGTGCGCCCGGCGTGGAAACGCCGGCCCAACATGCAGCGCGCGAGAAACAGCAGAGCCTGGCCCAGGCAGTTGCTGATATTCAGGGTGACCAGCACGTACGGCAGTTAATCGAAAGTTTCAACGGTAAGCTAGATCCCAAGAGTATTGCGCCACTCGGCAACTAATGTTGTTCAGTTTTTGTTCAGTTGTTGATTAGCTTGCAGGCGTTAATTTTTTACAAAAAATCTATTTATGAATGGGGGAGGAACAAGGATGGCTTTAGGAGAGGGGCTGGGTGACTTAATGAAGCAGGCCCAACAAATGCAAGGACGCGTCCAAAAACTGCAAGAAGAAGTTGCGAAGACAGAGGTCACGGGTCAGTCCGGCGCTGGTCTGGTAAAGATCACAATGACCGGTAGGCATGATGTACGAAAGGTTGATATTGATAGTAGCCTGCTGGTTGAGGCCAAAGACGTCCTGGAAGATCTAATAGCCGCGGCAATGAATGATGCCGTTCGTCGTGCAGAAAAAAACCAGCAAGAAAAAATGTCTGAATTGACTGCCGGTATTCCTCTGCCACCCGGATTCAAGTTGCCATTCGCTTAGGATGAAAGAACAGAGATTACTAGACCAGGTCATTGAAGCATTTAGGTGTTTACCTGGCGTAGGGCCAAAGAGTGCACAACGGATGTTGCTGCATCTGCTCGAGCGGGATCGAGAAGGTGGACGTCACCTCGCGCGGATTTTGAGCGAAGCCATAGAGAAGATCGGTCACTGCAAATTCTGCAGGAATCTGACCGAAACTGAAGTGTGTGAAATTTGCAGTGATGTATCCAGGGGATCCACCACAATCTGCGTTGTCGAATCGCCAACGGACGTGATCGCCATAGAACAATCTCTTAGTTTCCGGGGGCAGTACTTTGTGTTGATGGGGACGCTCTCACCGATAGACGGACGGGGACCTGATGAAATAGGTATTGATCAGTTGGTTAGACGGTGTGAGGCAGGTATTCAGGAGATCATCCTGGCGGTGTCATCAACCGTTGAAGGGGAAGCTACTGCTCACTACATCGCGGAAGCATTAAAACCATTGAATGTCACGATCAGTCGTCTTGCGCAGGGTATCCCTCTTGGCGGTGAACTTGAGTACGTCGATGGAGGCACGCTTTCTCACGCTTTTGAAGGCAGGAAAAGCATTTAAAAAAGGAATTAAGAAGTGGCATCAGAGTATCGGTATATAGACACGGATGAACAACTTCAGGAAGTTGTGGAAGCGTGTCTAAAAGTTTCTGTCATCGCGCTCGACACTGAGTTCGCCAGATTCAACACCTATTACCCAATAGTCGGGCTAATCCAGATATATACTGGGACAGACTGTTTCCTGATTGACCCGTTAAGTGTCTCGAGTATCGAGCCACTTAAAGCGGTCATGGAGGAGCCTTCGTTGCTCAAGGTGCTACACGCCTGCTCGGAAGACATGGAAGTGTTCCAATACGCTTTGGGTCTGGTCCCCTCGCCGGTCTATGACACTCAAATCGCAAGTGCGGCTTTGGGCGTGGGTTTTTCCGTGGGTTATCAGGCGTTGGTTGAACATTACCTGGATATCAGCCTATCAAAAGACCAGACACGGTCAGACTGGCTGGCAAGGCCGCTGACCACGAAACAGCTTGATTATGCTGCGCTAGACGTCATTCATCTGCTCGAGGTCTACAAGGTCCAACTTAAAGCGCTGGAAGGTGGGCCGAAACTTAGTTGGGTTGAAGCAGAGTCGCTGGGGCTGGGCCAGGCTATCCCCACCGTTGCGCCGCCGGAAGACAGTTATAAGAAAATCAAGGGGTTGTGGCAATTGAGCCGAGTGCAATTGAACCTGCTAAGGGATTTGTGTTCCTGGCGTGAAATCACCGCACGGGAAGAAGACCTCCCCCGGAATAGGGTCGTGGACCAGAAGTCACTGGTGTTAATTGTAAAGGCAGAAATTGTCAGCACGCAGGGGTTTCAGGGCGAAGCAGAAATGACGTCTCGACAGGTTAGGAAATACGGCGACCAGATCCAGGCCATTCAAGCTGAAGCGAAACTGGTTGCTGAGGAAGATTGTCCTGAAATCTTCGTTCGAACCGATGCGCCCATTAACAATAAAAAACTAAAACGGTTGAAGCAGGTCGTTGAAGAACGTGCCTTGAGTCTCTCGGTCGCCCCCGAGCTGCTGACAAAACGCCGGCATCTTGAAAAACTTATTCGATCAGAAGATACACAGGGCCAGTATCACTTGCCGGATGAGCTAGGTGGCTGGCGGGAGGCTGTTATAGGTGAAGCTTTGCTGGCTGAGCTGTCGGGATCCAGTTCATGAAGATCGCCTGTGATGTTTATAAGAGCGTCGATAAGGAAAACTACTATTTATATGTGTTGGCGGATCAGGGTGTTGAACAGGTTCCAGAGGCGCTTCGGCAGCAGTTAGGGAAAGTGGAAATTGCGTTGAGCCTTGAGCTAACAGAAGAAAGAAGCTTGGCTAAAGAAGACCCAGTGATTGTCATGGCTAACTTGAAGGAAAAGGGCTACCACCTGCAGTTGCCGCCTGCAAAGCATCATCAACGTGGTTGAATTCTGGAAAGAGAAATCTATTTTTGACATGTCAGTTCAAGAATGGGAATCCCTCTGTGATGGCTGTGCTCGCTGTTGCCTGCACAAGCTTGAAGATGAGGAAACTGAAGAGGTTCATTACACCTCCGTCGTGTGTCAGTACCTGAATGAAGACAAATGTGCTTGTACCCGATACGCTGAAAGGACGAAACTCGTGCCTGACTGCATCCAATTGACCCCCGTGGGTGCACTCGACTATGGCTGGCTGCCGACGACCTGTGCCTATCGTTTAGTCGCTGAAGGCAAAGACCTGGAATGGTGGCATCCACTCGTTTCCGGTTCACCGGAGACCGTTCACCAGGCTGGAATCTCAGTTAAGGAAAAATGTGTCTCTGAGTTATACGTCCATCCTGACGCCATGGAAGATCACGTCATTACTTGGGTGAAGCAGGAATAGGGTGAAGCAGGAATAGGGTGAAGAATAGTGAATGAGTTTATCGATGAGTATCAGTCAATTATCGCCTGGTTTGTTTATATCGGTAGTGGTCTGATCTTCAGTCTTTTTTGGTGGAGGATGACAAGGCTCGTTGCCCATCGAGGTTGGAGGGAATTGCTGCGGGGTCTGTCGCTGGTGGTGATCTATACGCCCTGGTTTACCAGTGAAGCACATGAACATCTGGCGCCGGCGACGGTGGTGGTCCTTCTAGACCTTATGCTCGGCACCTCGGATAACGGCTTGGCAGGGGCGCTGGTTTTGCTCCTGGTGACCAGCGGTATGCTGGTGGCCCTGATTGGACGACGATTCCTGTTGACCAGCAGCCATCAAGAGGGTTGAGAAGACATTATTCGCCGTATGGACACGGCTGGTATATTGATTAGCAAGGCGTTATATTGCTGCCTTTTATGTTGGGAAGCCGCCATTAATGAAATTTTCAAGCACATCTACTTATATCGC
>JABIVN010000300.1 GCA_018667205.1 Gammaproteobacteria bacterium
AAGATGGCGACCTGCACTTTCGACTGGCTCAGGCATTATCGGCAGAAGACCGGCACAAGGAGGCTGTAAAAGCCTATAGCGATGCCCAAAAGAAGGGTGACTTGAAAAATCCCGGTGACGTAGCATTCTGGAAAGGGATCTCCGAAATGCAGCTTGAGCGCTGGGATAGTGCGACTCGATCCTTCCGTAGTGCGGCCAAACTGGACAAGAAGAAGACGAAGCAGTCCAGGCAGTACATTCGCTACATCGCTGGCGAGAGACGTCGCCAGGAAGAACTCCGCAAGATGCTTGAAGGTGTAGGAGAATAGGGTCTAGGAGAATAGCGTCTTGGAGAATAAGGTCTAGGGGATTAGAGTTCAGGGTAATAATGTAGCGCGGACTAATGGAACGCGGATTAATGGAGAGGCTAACTCAGCAGAAGGTTGTTGAATTAGCCTTTTTTGTTTGGTCTTTTACCCGCTAATTTTGAGAAACGTTTGTGTTGTTGCTTCTTGCCGCCCCTTCCTGCCTTGACCGAAGCGCTCTGCCGACGTGCAAAGTGTTCAAGTTCGTTTGCAAGTCTAAAGTAACGCGCGAGCCTTTCCGGTTCAAGTTCACCGCCTGACACTGCCCTGGTTATTGAACAACCCGGTTCAGTATTGTGTTTACAGTCAGAAAACTTGCAGGTTGCAGCCAGCGATTCAATATCCTGAAAACTATGGGAAAGCGATACGTTGTCGGCCCAAAGTTGTATCTCGCGCATGCCCGGTGTGTCGATGATCATACCGCCACCAGTAGCCTCGACCATTTCCCTGAAGGTGGTTGTATGACGACCCCTGCTGTCGTCTGCTCGAACTTCGCCGGTGTCAAACTTTTGGTAACCCAAAAGTTCATTGATGATGGTTGATTTCCCAACGCCAGAAGAGCCTAAAAATGCGCAGGTTGAACCTGATGTAAGGTACTGTCGAAGTGAGTCAAGGCCGTTATTGTCCTTTGCGCTCATCACATGGATAGGTGAACCCATCGCAATAATTTTGAGATCTCTGACTTTTTTATCGATGTTTTTGCACACATCGGATTTGTTCAAAATTAGCACTGGCTCCGCACCGCTCGTCCAGCTCAGCAGAAGATACCGTTCTATTCGGTGGAGGTTGAAATCTCTGTCCAATGCACTGACGATGAAAACGGTATCGATATTAGAGGCAACGATTTGCTCATCGTGAACTTCTCCGGCTTCTTTACGTGAGAATTTGCTCTTTCGGTCTAGTAGTTTTTCTATCTGAACGCGGTCGGGTTGGTCGCTATCGATGGGTGAAACAACAACCCAATCTCCTACGGTAGGCAGGTCTGCTTTTGACAGGGCTTCCTGGCGAAATCTACCCGGAAGGACGCCAACCATTTTTCCCTGTGCAGATACTAAATGGTATTGGTTTGTATCCTGCCTGAAGACACGGGCAGGAAGAAGCTGGCGTTCATCAGGGGTCAGCTGTTGTTGGAAGAAGGGGCCCCAGCCAAGTTCCGTCAGGTTCAAGTGCATTCCTCAATAATATTAAGAGCCTGCACGCGTTGTCTTTTTGCGAGGTCTGTTTGCGAAGTATGTTTTCAGATTACACGGATAAAGGAGTGCAGGATGATTTGCAGTGGTTGATGTTCATAAAGCGTGCTCCTTTAGTTTTGTAGGGTGGGTCGGAAGCGTTAATTTATCGGGATGCGGCGACTGATACAAGCTTTCGAATCATCGGGCTAAGTAACGTTAGGGTGATGATACCCAATAGTACGACAGTGATCGGTCTATCGATCAGGAAAGTCCACTGACCATCGCTGATAATCAGTGCTCGTCTAAGGTTGTCTTCAAGCATGCCACCGAGAATAAACCCGAGTAGTAAAGGCGCCATGGGGAAGCCCAGGATCCTTAGAATCAGGGCTAAAACAGAGACCAAGACGATCAGATAGAGGTCAAAGGTATTAAACGAGACCAGATATACGCCCATCATTGAGAAAAACATGATGAGTGGAATAAGGATGCTGCGCGGCATTAACAGGAGCTTGGCCAGGTAGGGTATGAGGGGCAAGTTAAGCGCGAGTAAGAATAGATTACCAATATACATGGACACGATGACGGACCAAAAGACCTGCGGCTCATCGACAATGAGTCTAGGTCCTGGCTGGATGCCATAAGCAATTAGCGCGCCGAGTAGTATAGCCGTCGTCCCGGAGCCAGGTATTCCAAGGGTCAAAAGAGGGACAAAAGAGCCTGTGCAAGCGGCGTTGTTTGCAGCCTCCGGGGCGGCTAAACCTTTGATATTGCCCTGTCCAAATTCAGGGGCAGGGTTCAGCGCGAGGCTTTTTTCAAAACCGTAAGAAAGAAATGACGCAATCGTTGCGCCAGCACCCGGTAACACACCCACGAAAAAGCCCAGGATAGAGGCTCTTGTGATGGTAGGGACAATAGCGGTGACATCCGATTTGCTGATGCGGAGTCCGGAGGTTGGAATCACAGGCGTGTCTTCTGATTTGCGCCTCTGCAGAACCATCATCAGAGCTTCTGACAGGGCAAAGGTGCCCATCGCCAGTAACAGGAAGCTGATGCCGTCGATCAGGTCCATTCGCCCGAAGGTGAACCGTTGGACCCCTGCGGTAAGGTCAGTCCCGATGGTGGATAACCCAAGACCGAGAAAAGTCATGAGCATTGCCTTCAGATGCTCTCCTTGTGATGCAAAAGCTGTGACGAGCGAAAGTCCTAGCACCATCATCAGAAAATAATCTGCAGACTGAAAGCTAAGCGATATATCTGCCAGAAAAGGTACCGTGATCAAAAGAAGCAGCGCGGCCAACGTCCCACCCGCGAAGGAGGAATACGCTGCTGTAGCGAGCGCACGACCGGGTTGTCCGAGTTTACCGGCCATGGGGTAGCCATCAAATGCCGTTGCTACAGTGCCCGCTACGCCGGGTGCATTGATCAATATGGAAGAAGTAGAGCCACCAAAGATAGCGCCGTAGTAAACGCCTGCCAGCAGGATCATGCCACTACTTGGTTCAAAGCCATAGGTGATCGGTATCATTAGTGCGATGGCAGATATTGGGCCTAGACCTGGCAGCATGCCAATAATGGTGCCCACGGCGCACCCGGCCAGCACCAGTGTCAGGTTGTAAAACGTCAGTACGGTGGTCAGGCCTAGCAAAATACCGTCGATCACGCTACGCCCTCCAGAGTGCCTTCCCATAGGCCGCTCCAATCACCTTGCGGCAGGTGTATTTCTAGCGCTGCCATCAGAAAATAGAATCCACCGGTCAAGGTGATGGTAATGAGTATTAGCCTAACGGGACGCCGCTCACCTAAAACCAAGAAGCCGGTGAACAGGAAGAGACCTGTGGCTACAACAAAGCCCAGTGGCTCAAGGAACCCAGCGTACAGCAACATCAGGGTGACTAGGCTAACCAACTCCATATTGAGCATAGAAGGGCTGGCAGAGGGTGGAACGGGAGGGAACATGATGAAGAGCAGCGCCAGTATGCTGCCCCCAAAGGCGATAAGGGTGGGGAAAGTTCGAGCGTTAAACAATTCTTCTTCAGCCCAGAAGTCCAGCAGGATGTCCTGTGTGGCGAAACCGTATGCCAGGAACAAGAGAAGGAATGCTGAGCCTATGAGTCGGTTGTGGATAATAACTATCCTTAAAAAATTAGTCTGTGGTCGCTTTTTCGTAGAACCTATTTTGCCTGCCTGAGATAACCAAGTTGGCGCATAAGTTCCCCGATTTCCTGCTCCTGCT
>JABIVN010000301.1 GCA_018667205.1 Gammaproteobacteria bacterium
CGTGGCTCGAGTTTTCTGCATCGAGATTGCCAGTCGGTTCATCTGCTAGCAGAAGCGGGGGTTTGAGTATCAGTGCTCGGGCAACCGCCACGCGTTGTTGCTCACCGCCTGAAAGTGTTTCAGGAAAATCGTGTAGCCGGGTCGACAAGCCGAATTCGGCGAGGAGTGTCTCTGCATGACTTTCAAACTCCGGTTTTTGGTTTAAACGCGCGGGAAGCCTGACGTTCTCTAATACAGTTAACGTTGGAACGAGGTTAAAGAATTGGTAAACGTAGCCAATATACTGCCTACGGAATGCCGTCCGATTTCGTTCGTTTGCGGCGTGGTGTAAAAATGTTTTTTCTTTCAGTTCAAGGCTAATTTCGCCATTATCAAGTTCCAGTAAACCTGCAAGCAGGTTTAACAGCGTTGATTTTCCAGAGCCGCTCGGTCCGGTCACTGACAGGGACTCACCCGCTGCAACGCTGAACGAAAGGTCACGAATGACGTCTATTTGACGACTACCGTCCTGGTAGTGCTTGCTGATTTTTTCAACATTCAGTGCCGAAGGCTTCTTCATTTTAGGCTATGACTCGCGGGATCAGGATAGAGACCAGCGTAAAACAGTAGGGCGGTCAGAGATAGGGCGGTTTGCCAGATTATTCAATGTGTCAAAGGCCCAGAATGATGATGGGACTGAACTCACAGATTAGCTGACTCAGTCCCCACGTCTAGGAAACAGGTTCGAGCGGATCCAGCCAACCAAGGTGTTGTTCTTTAGAACGTAGTGCTCGATTGCCTGTGTATTCCTTTCCAGTTGGCCGGGGTCTTTGAAAATTTCGCTTCTGGTAACCAGATCCCGGTCTGGGTCCAGAGGTTTAATGACCATCGCGGGGTTACCGGCAGCGATCACATTTTCCGGAATGTCTGAGGCAACGACACTGCCTGCGCCAATCACGCTGTTTTTTCCAATCGTGACACCCTTGCAGATCGTAGCACCATCCCCGATCCAGACATTTTCTCCCAGTATCACGGGTCGGGTGACACCGACGACCTCTGTTCTGTCGTAAACGTCATGCCAGTCTGCATCGGTGATGTAGGCGCCGGCCGCAAACATGCAGTTGTCGCCGATGGAAATATGGCTGGCGGAGTCAAACCGGCAGCCTGGGCAGATGAGGACATTGTCGCCCACGGCGATGTGGCCCTGGTGATCACCGAAGGTCCAGGTAGAAAATGATACTTTTCTGTGGCCGTCGGTCACCATATGAACGTTATTGCCAACGTTGATGTGACGGCCATGTACGTTGACGTTCCATGGCTTCATTATCATGGGGTTGCCACCAAAAGATTCAAAATTCGGGGCGACAAAATGGCGGATATGCCACTGTTCGAAAACTCTAATTAGGTGTTTAACCCACAATGGTCGGTGATCATTAATCATAAGTCAGTAGGCTTAGCCGTTTAGGTGGGCGTGAGTGTAACAAATACCCTTTGTCCCACCGAAACGCGGTTTCACAGCAAGGTCAATTAGAGTATCTTCTCACCTCAATTTTAACAGTGACTAAAACATATTGGACGCCTTGCAAGCCATTCAAACGAGAAATTCTGCGGCCCGTCTGGCGGGCGCTGTTGAACAGGCAGATCTTGAACAAATTCTGAAGGCAGGATTTCGTGCACCGGACCATGGGTTACTCAGGCCATGGCGAATTCTCGTGATAGAAGGTGAGTCGCGGGATCGATTGGGTGCTTTGTTTGCGAAGGCGAAACTAACCCATGATCCGAGCCTTACAACGAACGCGCTCACAAAAGTTAAAAATAAACCGCTTCGCGCGCCGCTTATACTGATCGTGGCAGCACGGCTTGTTGAACATCCAAAGGTGCCGGAGGTGGAACAGATTCTTTCGGCGGGGGCTATGGCTCAAAACCTGATGCTGGCGGCACATGCACTTGGATATGGGTCCATGTGGAGGACAGGGTCAATGACGTACGACCGGATTGTCGCAGAGGGGCTTGGCCTGGAGCTCAATGAAAAAATGATAGGGTTTCTATACGTAGGCCAAATTGAAGGAAACCAGAAGGCGCTGCCGGAACACGACGCTGCCCATTTTGTGACGCGCTGGTAGGTTTATAAGGGGCGTTAAGCTTTCGGCCAGAGAACGAGGCTAAGCGACAGCGGTGGTCTGTATGCCACCACGACAAACGGGTTCCAGCGTTGTTTTCAGAATAACCGGCACGACGGCAACACAGTTTTAAGGAATTGATGATGAATAAAACAAATAGGTCCAGGAATGCACTGCGTATTCAAGATCGTCTTATCGATGAACTCATAGGCATCTGTCGCGGGGTGATCGCTGATGGTGTTATCGATGAGCGTGAAGCGATATTTCTAGGGCAATGGATCGAGAACCATCGTGAAGTGGCAGATAAGTGGCCGGTAAACGTGGTGTACGCGCGTGTTACCGAAATGTTGCGCGATGGTATTTTGTCGACTGAGGAAAAAACAGAGCTGCTGTCGACGCTCCGGGATCTGACAGGCGAGGGATCCCCGCTGCAGGAACCTAATCAATCAACCACCTTGCCTTTGACGCGGCCTGAGCCGGAAGTGGACTTTGCCGGTAAAGTATTCACCCTGACCGGGAAGTTTGTTTTCGGATCCACGGTTTACTGCGAGGAGACGATAGTTGAAATGGGTGGAAGTATCTCCCATGCACCCACACAGAAGACGGACTTCCTGGTGATTGGTGAGTTTTGCAGTCCCGATTGGGTGCATACCACCTTTGGTCGCTCAATAGAGCGTGCCATTGACCTGCAGAAGCAGGGTAGTGACCTGAAAATCATATCAGAACGTTATTGGGTAGATTCGCTCGCATCGCAGTAGGATTTTCCTCTCCATATCCGTATAATGATAATTCCACCTTGGTCCTCCCGCAATAAAGAGTGGTGAACTCCGCCAGGCCCGGAAGGGAGCAACGGTAGCGATGAATTTATGTGCCGGGATGTGGCTAAGGTGGTCTTTAATCTTCCTCCGTGTAAACGGCCAGCATCAGGTCCGCTGAGGCCACCAGCTCGCCCTCCCCATCCAGGTACCGAACGACTCGGGCGATAATTCGATCTTCTCGATCGAAAAACCGTGATTCTAGCAACTCATGCTCATCCCTAAAGAAGCGGTCTTCGATGACCAAATCAAATTCTTTTGGCGAGACACAGTAGAACTCAGGCATTTGCAGGTCGTCTGGTGATGGGGTTAATCCCTCATATGATGCGTGGCGCCAGATCAAGATGCAAAGGACCTAGGCTTTGGCTGTCAAAACGGCTGCGCATCGGTTGTGGTCAACGGATCATAGCGGCTGTTTTAGAGGACTTCCAATAAACACCCTCTGCCTTATTGGGTGGTAATCCACCGTTGTTTTGATGCGGTCTCACATAGCGTTAGTAACGCGTTAGATAGCTCAGGATTGATCGCTGGGATTCCGCCGACGACCGATAACCCAACGCCGGCGTCCACGCCGTTTTTAGACTTCTAAAAAATCGTTCCAGAGGAGAATTATCCCAACATTTTCCTCGTCGACTCATACTTTGCTTCAGTTGTTGACACCGCACGGACTGACGGAATTTCAAGCTGGACGATGCCGAACCCAGGGGTTGCCGGGCTAACAGATCAAGGATAATCGTCAGGTAGGACCAATGCTGTCCGGCCCAGATGTAGGTCAGATCCTCGCACCAGACTTGATTCGGTGGGTGGGCGGTAATGCTCGAAACAGTAAGTTCGTGATATCGGTGGGGCTGAGATGCCTTTCTATACCGATGTGCGACGCGACGACACCATGCAAAGCTCAGAAGGTCTTTAAAAAGATCATAATTATTGCCGCCAAAGCTCAAAGCTCAAACATCAGGCATCAGGCATCAGGCATCAGGCATCAGGCATCAGGCATCAGGCATCAGGCAAGGAACAACTGCAAGCCGCGTTTTGGATAGCGGTTAAAAAGTCTGACGTAGAATCAATAAACGAATCCTTTACGCGAAACATCGCGCGTTACTTACAGTGTTGCGCCGTAAGTATCCGGTTTGATCGAGTGCCAGAGATCGCTGCTGGATTCAGCACGACCATTTTTACACTCACAACCTTGATCCGGCGAGTGAGGGCTTATGTTCTTTTGTCGGTGGTCAGATAAAAAAACCCGGGGCGCGGTAATATAATTGCGATTAAAGGCGCCACGATGATGTCGGACTTTGACCACAATCCCCATAGTTTAAAAGCTGTTATCGATACGCTACGTCAATATTCAGCGCAGCGGCGATTGGTCATGTTGGAACACGGTATCAAAACCTAACAGATCGTATTAGCGCCTGATCCTGTCGTCGCCGCACAAAGTTCTGTTGAGTACGCGAAAGAAGGTGATGTGTTACGCCGTCAAACCCTGGGCAGTAAAGATAAAGTCATCGAGATATTGGAAGCGCGTAAGCGCAGACAGCAAGTTACCGTAGGTCTGAGTGCTTACTTGGCGCATGGCATAAAATCATCCCTAGCCAGGTTTTTTTAAGCGCGTTTTCATTCACTTTTTGGTGATTGTCGCCTCCAGCAACTGCTGAACGCCCTGAACGTCAACACCAACCGTTACGTTCGACAAAGGCACGCCGAACCAGGGCCCGGGTTTGCTGGAGTGACGCTTTTCTGCAGCGACGACATGGCCGATGGTCATGCCGTCAGTGACAACGCGGACCGCGCGTTGATCGGTCTCAAATAGTTCCGGAGCCAGAACATAAGCCACAGCGGTTGAATCGTGGTTGGGGTATCCATCCGAATATCCAACTGACTGATAAAAAGTACGATAGAAACGACTTGTGTCGAACAGGAATTCTACGTTCGTGCCCCCTTTTTTTCGCACGGAATTCCACCAGCGATCTGTCACGAGTACTTGTCTTGTTATATCCGCGGAAACCAGCGTCATATTCCAATCTGTCCCCATGACGATATCCGCAGCGTGTGGATCGCCCAGAATATTGGCCGAAGCAACGGGAGATACATTCCCCATCACTTGCAGGACCCCACCCATTGCGACAACCTGCTTAACATTCTCAGCAAGATCCGGTTCCAATGCCAGAGCAAGCGCGATGTTAGTCATGGGGCCCAACACGATCAACGTAACTTCTCCAGGGTTGTCCATCACCGTCTGAACAATGAATTCGGCCGCGCTCTTTTTTATCGCGTTTGTTTTGGGTAGTGGAAGGTTAATCTCTCCGAGCCCATCTTCGCCGTGTACATCAGCGGGAGAGGAGAGTTTCTTTATGTACAAAGGGCGGCTTGCACCTTCTGCGACCGGTACATTTTTTTCCATTATTTCAAGCAGACGCAAAGAATTGAGAGTGGCCAAATGCGTCTCTACATTTCCAAAGATGGTCGTTAACCCAAGCACTTCCAATTGCTTCGATTTTAACGCGAATACGATTGCCAACGAATCATCGACGCCCGGGTCGGTGTCAATAATGACTTTTTCCGCACCTAACGCGACGCCGGGAGCGGTCAAAATGGTTAGATAGAGAAGCGTAAAAAGAGCGGGCGCCCGGTATTGAGTTGGCATTGGAACCTCGTAGCGTGATCAAATGTTATTTAGAGCATTGCTGTGGTGCTCGATTATGTCGATTGGACCGAACAAGTCACAGCGAGTCTACGTCTGCAAACAGGCATCGACAATGACGCGGAAAGTCACAAATCCAGCCTTTGTGGCTAGGCGCTCAAGGCAATAGCACGCCACCATCAACGTCGACGGTAGTGCCGGTCATATAACTGTTTTCCATTATCATGACGATTGCTTTTGCGACCTCCTGGGCTTCACCGACACGCCCCAGTGGAATATTTTTCCCCATATTATCCAGTGCAGCGTTTTTGTTATCGCCCAGGTTATCGAACATTCCTGTGCTGATAAGGCCCGGCGCGACGGCGTTTACGCGCTTTGGTGCTACCTCCAAGGCCAGGGCCCGAGTTAAGCCTTCGACTGCATTACCGGTACACGAGACAGACGACATACCAGGATTACATTTTCTGGCTGGCGTTCCGCTGATAAAAGTGATTGATCCGGTGTCGTTTAAATGTGGAATACCTTGGCGGGCGACATGGGTGTAACCCCAGAACTTGTTGAATGCCCCACGAAACTGTTCATCGGTTTGGTCCATGAACGGAGCCATTGTCCTTTCTGCGCCTGTGGCTGCGGCGACAATGTGGTCGATTGCGCCGATGGATTCAAAGAGTGATTTCAACCCTTCTACATTGTGCGTGTCCAGTGAGCTGAAGGTGATTTCGGGATACAAATCAGAACAAGTCTTAACCTTGTCCACTGATCGGCTGACAGCCCAGACATTGGCCCCCTTGCTTGCAGCGGCGACGGCCGTGGCAAGGCCAATGCCTGAAGTACCGCCGATGATGACGACGTTTTGGTTGTCCATAGAACCCATGTCATTTACCCTTTGAAAAAGAGACATGATGCTTAAGGTTGCGGGGTAAAGATAGACAAAAGATAGGTCGTGACCTAAATGCCAAGAAGCAATCGATTGAAACTCAGTTTGAAGAGGTCACCATCGATCGATCTTTAAATAGGGTTAACTGTCCGAACGGCAGAAAGACCTTGAGCCGCTTTATTGATGTCTCTGCCAATCAATTAAAGGTCGAAGAATGTGACGAATAAGGGAAGTTTTATGATGCC
>JABIVN010000302.1 GCA_018667205.1 Gammaproteobacteria bacterium
ATGTTCGTGCCGAGCCTGGGTCAATCCATACTCATCAGCCAGATTATCAAAGGTGAGGCCGTTTCCTACATCAACATCCTGCTCAGTGTCTGCGCAACCTTATCAATCACCCTGCTCCTGTTAATTCAGGCGGTAAAAATGTACCAGCGGGAACAGTTCGTAAAATAAGTGGCTTTCCTACTCACCGAGAAACACACGTCGCCATCCTTCAACTTAACGACAGCAGCAACTTTCGCAGCGTTGGCTTAGGGAGCCACACCTGTTCATAAACACTTCACCAAGATTGCTATGACGAACAGCTATTATCGACGATCATTTACATTGACCAACTTGGAATTCACCTAACCTTCTGGGTACACTCTAAGAACACTGATTCCATGTTCAACCTATGCCCGAAACCTTTATTGTCGTGAAATCCAAGGTTGCCAAATTCTGGAGAGAATACCGTAGCTTGTTTTTCTTCCTGCTAGTCATGGTCTTATTCCGATCTGCCATCGCCGACTGGAACCAGGTACCGACCGGTTCGATGAAACCAACAATTTTGGAAGGCGACCGAGTGGTGGTCAACAAACTCGCCTATGATCTGAAAATACCTTTCACCAGTTTGAACGTTCAAACCTGGTCGGACCCAAGTCCTGGAGAAATCGTCACTTTCTATTCGCCGAAAGATGAAAAACTACTCATCAAAAGAGTCATCGGCACCCCCGGCGACATCATCGTCATGCGCAACAACCAGCTATTCATCAATAAGGAGCCCGCCTCCTACGGTAAACTGAATAACGAAATCGTTCTTCAACTCGACCTGTACCAGCAGCATCGACACACATTCTTCGTAGAAGAGATCGGTGATAAACGGCATGCCGTCATGATGCGGCCCTCTCAGCCCAACCATTACAACAGCTTCGGGCCCATAGAAGTGCCTGCCGGGCACTATTTGATGCTTGGTGATAACAGGGACAATAGTCACGATTCAAGAGCTATCGGATTAATATCGCGTGATCGAATAACGGGCCGCGCTCATACCGTGGCGTTCTCTGTAGACTACGAAGACTATTACCTACCCCGAATCGACCGGTTTATACGGCCCCTTGACTACGACTGACCTTATGGGAAAAAACCAATGCTTTCGCTTCCCGCTTGCCTGGCAATACGCCGACTGTCATGCTGAATCAAGGCCTTGCGGTTAAACAAATAGCCCATGGCGTTCACCCGCCACGAACTAAAAACAAAGGACCCGACCACAAAGGACCCAAACACAAAGGCTCCAGCCACAGAAGCCCTAACTGGGGCTATAAGCGGGGCTATAAGCGGGGCTATAACCGGGGCCATAACACGGGCTATGATGAAGAACCAAATTGCGGCAACTCGACCTTTACGGAAGTCAAATCTTAAGGTTTCCGACCAGTCTCCGACTCTTCTTTAGCGGGCAGTACCGCTAACTCGTCTGATAAATCATCCAGTTTTGACAACAACGACGGTTTCCGCCGAAAGAGTCTTACCGCTGGAGCAAGGACAAAGCCTACGACGATGAGCATGCCAACAAAAACAAAGGAAAGACCAAATAGAACCCAGACCACCTCTGTCTCGACTTCAAAGAAGCGCACTGCCACCCAGACAAATACCCCTGCAAACACAGAAGATGAAATAAAACGCCGAACAAGTGGATCTCTAAGCATGTAAGCTCGAATTGGCTTTGAAGTACCCCTAGCTTACACTCGATCATCGCTCAGTTTAAGTACCGCGAATGCGCTTAGTAATGAGGGGTCTTGACAGCCCCTCTATGCCGTTCTGCTCGCAGTTCCGCAAAGTAGCGCGGCATAGAGCAGCAGTGTTGAACAAAACGAAACAAGTACCAAGCGTCACGTGACGATACTTGGACGCTGAACCGGTTCAGCACGGCAAGAATGATGATGGAAGGTAAACAAACATAAAGGGAAAAAAGTGCTTCTAAATCAGCTAATCGAGGCAATGTTGGAACAGATCGCCAAGACCAGAGGACCCGGCATGACTGATACTCCCGTCATAGAATCACTCGTGGCC
>JABIVN010000303.1 GCA_018667205.1 Gammaproteobacteria bacterium
CAATTTTGTCTACTGCTCCATGGTTCCGGTGAGAGAACTCGTATGGATTCATGGACTTAGAAGCATCTATCATGGTTGTATGGTGCCGGAAAGAGGACTCGAACCTCCGACCAATTGCTTACGAAGCAACTGCTCTACCAACTGAGCTATTCCGGCAGGTTCGATTATTATATACGGATTACCGATCACGGGTAATCCAGGGGCCATTCAAGGTCTTTACTATCGCCGGTTAGATTTAGCTTACCTTGGCGCTCTAGGGAGCAAACGTCATCGTTACGGCTTCGCTGGGCGCGTCTATGTGCGTCGCGATAACGGTATATGCACTTGATCTGGCACACTCACCCGCCTTCACTCCGTCAGTCGTACAGGTCACGACATAGCTCATCCGATCAGCACTGGTTCTAGGATCCCACCCCAGCATCGAGCTTAATGTGGCGACCCCACCCGGAACATAAGAACCTTCAACGTATTCCCCAAACTCTCTTCTACGATCCCGTTGCAGCAGGTGGATCGACTGAATATTCGATTGGGCAACGCCGGCTCTCGCAGTAACCTGATAGTCTGAGTAAAGCGGTAGAGCGATTGCCGACACGATGCCAACGATAGCAAGCGCAACCATTAACTCAATCAACGAAAAACCCCTCTGAATTGGCGCCCTCATTTGTATCACCCCTGTAAAATTCAATCGCCCTGAGGGCAACATGGGTCAAAAGAACCAGACATAAAAAAACCGGAAGGCGTTGGCCGTCCGGTTTTCTTTTATTGGCTAGAATGAAGCCGCAACGGTTACTGCTTAACGTACATCGGCTGCGTTAATCGTCGTTGAGTCTGCACCTAAATCAATATAGGCCGGACGCGAAATCGTCACTGCATAATCACCTGCGGCAAGAGTGCCGGCGACAGCAACACCGATCGAACCGAATGTATCACTCGCTGTGGCCACAAATGCCTCATCAGTGCCACCTGGCGCCAAATTGCCACTTGGATTGTAGAGAGTCATCCAACCGGCAGCAGTAGTTGGCATACTATCAGTCAAGCCAAGTGACACCTGAGTACCACCCTTTACCATGGTGCTAGTAGTAGCGCGAACCGCACTTTCATACTGAGCATTAACCTTGGTCATGTTTGCCGTTTGAATATAGTCCTGATATGCGGGCAGCGCTACAGCGGCAAGAATACCGATAATAGCGACCACGATCATCAGTTCTATGAGGGTAAAACCCTTTTGGGATGTGTTCATTTAGCTAGCTCCATTAAATTTAATTTTTTAACTATTACAAAGTGAGGTAATTACCACTAGTAACCTAAGCAATTATCGCGCCACAAAAAAATAGCGCGCCACAGGTCGAATGTGACAAAAAACGTCACATTCTTTACGAACAGATAGTCTTAAACTGACCTTAATTGTCACTTTGGTTAGTGACCAGCTCCGATCGGCGCTACCGGCACTCGTACCACGTGGCTTCACAAGGCTTCATCTGGTTTTCATATGCGTCCGACGCGATAACACCAGGCCCGTTATTAACGCTGCTTCTATCGACACCTCTCCAGCTGAAATGTAAACTTTCATCAGCGTTTTTATACCCCCATTTTTGGCGGTGCCAGCATTTAAGAGGAACAACCCGTATGGCGGCCATCCCAATTCAATTAAGCGGTCTTGCTCGTCGACTGGTAGCGGATAATCTTCTAGAAGAAGACGCTGCAAGGGAAGCCACCGAAGAAGCAAGAAAGACCCGGGTACCTTTCGTAACGCATCTAGTGCAGAACAACATCGTTGCTTCAAAGGCAATCGCCACATCGGCTTCGGAAGAGTTCGGCGTTCCCCTTATCAACATCACAGCCCTTGACCTGGATGTCATACCCAGGGACCTGGTCGATGAAAAACTGATTCGATCAAACCATGCAATTCCGATATTCCACCGTGGTAACCGTTTGTTCGTGGCTGTCTCTGATCCAACCAACAGAACTGGTCTAGATGAGATCCAATTCCAGACGGGCATATCAACGGAAGAAGTACTGGTCGAAGAAGACAAGCTAGCGGCCTTTATTGGAAACTTCCTGGAAAGCCAAGAAGACGATGGTATGAGAGGGCTTAGCGATGATGACGATCTAAACCTTGACATGGAGGCTGTTGACGCAGACGGCAGTGGGGGTGATGTTGACGAAGGTACCGCTATAGACGACACACCTGTTGTCCGCTTTATCAACAAAATGCTGATGGACGCCATTCGTCGCGGCGCATCAGACCTCCACTTCGAACCCTTCGAGAAAACTTATCGAGTCAGGTTCAGAACGGATGGCGTGCTGCAGGAAATCGCAAGCCCCCCGATTAACCTTGCACCCAGAATCTCTGCCCGATTGAAAGTAATGTCCAAGATGGATATTTCGGAAAGACGGGTCCCACAGGACGGGCGCATCAAGCTAAAAATATCCAAGACCAAGTCCATCGACTTTCGGGTTAACACGCTCCCCGTCCTGTTTGGCGAAAAGCTTGTACTACGAATACTCGACCCTGGGCAGGCCAAAATGGGTATTGATGCACTAGGCTACGAAGATGATCAAAAAAAGCTATACATGGAAGCACTTTACAAGCCGCAGGGCATGTTCCTGGTAACCGGCCCCACCGGTTCTGGCAAGACCGTATCGCTATACACTGGGATTAACATCCTGAACACCGCTGAGCTAAACATCTCTACCGCCGAGGACCCCGTCGAAATCAACATGGAAGGCGTCAACCAATGTCCGGTAAACGCCAAGGTTGGTCTCGATTTCTCTGAGGCACTGCGGTCTTTCCTGCGACAGGACCCCGATGTCATTATGGTTGGTGAGATTCGAGACCTGGAGACTGCCTCTATTTCGGTCAAAGCGGCACAAACTGGCCACATGGTGATGTCGACTCTGCATACCAACAGCGCTCCTGAAACATTAACCCGTTTGCGTAATATGGGCGTTGCTGCCTTTAACCTTGCCACTTCGGTCAACCTGATCGTCGCCCAGCGACTAGGACGCCGCCTATGTGTCTGCAAAGAGAAATTGGAGGTCCCTGCTAGCGCGCTGCTCGAGGCTGGGTTTACAGCCGCTCAACTAGCGGAACCATTTGAAGTCTTTGGTCCTACAGGCTGCCAAAAGTGCTCATCAGGTTACAAGGGAAGAGTAGGTATTTACGAAGTCATGAAAGTCACGCCTGAAATTCGTAGGATAATCATGGAAGATGGCAACGCATTACAGATCGGCGAAGTGAGTGCGAGTGAAGGCTTCGGCACGATATACGAATCGGGGCTGCGCAAGGTTGTTTCTGGAGCAACAAGTCTGGCAGAGATTAACCGGGTGACAAGTGTTCACTAAAACCGGGTATCCCGAAAAAGGTTAAGAGGTCGATATGGTAGCAGCTCGTCAAGTATTTTCTTGGGAAGGCACCGATAAGTCTGGCAAAAAGACTAAAGGTGAACTCAACAGCCCCAACGCCATTGTTGCCAGGGCGGAGCTGAGAAAAAAAGGGATTAACCCGACCAAAGTGAAAAAGAAAGGCAGCGGGTTCACCCTTCCCGGCCTTGGAGCAAAAATCACGCCTGCCGATATCGCGCTCTTTACTCGTCAACTGGCAACGATGATGAAAGCCGGCGTTCCGCTTGTTCAGTCCTTCGAGATTGTGGCTGACGGTATGGACAACCCGGCGATGAAAGAACTGATCCTTAAGATTCGGGATGAAGTTTCCTCTGGTCAATCATTTGCCCATGCTGTCAGAACCCAACCAGAGCATTTCGATGACCTATTCTGCAACCTCATAGAAGCCGGCGAGCAGTCAGGCGCATTGGAAACAATGCTTGACCGGCTGGCCGAATATAAGGAAAAGTCCGAACAGCTGAAAGGCAAAATCAAAAGCGCAATGAACTATCCAATTTCAATTCTGGTCATTGCCGGGATCGTATCCAGCATCTTGTTAATCAAGGTAGTACCCCAGTTCGAAGAAATCTTTGCCGGCTTCGGTGCAGAACTCCCTGAGTTCACTCAGATGGTTGTAGATATGTCCCGGTTTATGACGGAATGGTGGTTTGTTGGCTTATCTACTTTGGCCGCCATGTTTTTTGGCTTTAAGGAAATACATAAACGATCTCAGGCATTCCGGGACGGCAAGGAGCGATTGCTGCTTAAGCTTCCGATCCTTGGCGATATTATAGATAAATCCTGCATCGCCAGATTTGCACGAACCCTTTCAACAACCTTCTCTGCAGGTGTGCCGCTTGTTGACGCACTGGAGTCTGTCGCCGGTGCCGCGGGGAACGTTGTTTACCTGGAAGCGATCAACAAGATTAAAGATGAGGTCTCGAGCGGTATCCAGCTAAACACGTCCATGAAAGCTTCCGGAGTATTCCCGAATATGGTGATTCAGATGGTCGCAATCGGAGAAGAGGCCGGCGCGCTAGATAGCATGCTGGACAAAGCAGCCACTTATTATGAAGAAATGGTCGACAACTCTGTTGATGGTCTAACCAGCCTGATGGAACCAATTATTATGTCCTTTCTAGGCGTAGTGATCGGTGGATTGATTATCGCCATGTACTTGCCTATATTCAGTATGGGTGATGCGATCAGTGGCAAGTAGGCCACAGAACTAAGTCAGGACATTAGCTAAACTCATGCTGCAAGAAGCTGCCACTTTACAGGCACATTATCCCCTATTCGCACCCATGGTCGCTTTCCTGTTCGGCGCTGCGATTGGAAGTTTCATTAACGTTGTGGTCTATCGGCTGCCCATCATGTTGACGCGCAACTGGCAGCAGCAATCACTGGAAATTCTGGCGGATGCGACCGGCAAAGACCCGCTAATGGCGGACCTTGCCAAGCGGTTGCCCCACTACGAGACGCCCTTCAATCTGATGCTCCCCAATTCAACTTGTCCACACTGTGCTGTCCGAATCAAACCCTGGCACAACATACCCATCATCGGATACTTCCTTGTGAAAGGGCGGTGCGCAAATTGTCAGCAACCCATCGGTGGCAGATATCCCCTGGTAGAGGTCACCACGGCAATCCTGACCGCCCTGGTCATTACGGTACTGGGAGCAACCCTACAGGGGCTCGCCGGATGCCTTCTCCTCTGGTCTCTTATTGCACTGGCACTCATAGATTTCGACAC
>JABIVN010000304.1 GCA_018667205.1 Gammaproteobacteria bacterium
AACGCACTCATGGCCCAGACAAAAGGACCGTTGTGATAAAGCGGGCCCGGTATCAGCATCGACCCCTGCAACCGGGTATGTAATCGGTCCGAATCTATATCCCAAACCGCCGGACTAGTGCTGACGATCAGTTTTGGCCTGCCTGTGCTTCCACCAGAGGTCATTGCCTTAAAAGAAGTCGCGGTTTTTTCGGGTAAAGGTTCGCCGGAGATGGCTGAATCCGGTTCATATCCAGCGGCCAGCGTCAGGTATCCCTCGTGGGAGCCATCCGGAACACCGGTGATCAGTTTGGGGGCGCCTACTTCTAAAATCTGATCACGCTCGAATTTAGGTAGTCTGGCTGAAACGGGTTGCGGCGTTGCACCAACCTTCCAGGTTGCGATTGTCGACTTAAAAAACTCGATACCATTCGGCAACGCGATTGTCACAAAATCGTCCTGGCTAACGCCAAGGGATTCATAGGCCCTAGCCAGTCTGTTGGTTTCCCTATCCAGCTGATCCCAGGTAATAGTGTCACCTTCATGGTAAATCGCTACACGATCTCCTTGCATCTCAGACCAGTAACTCACTATTCGACTAAGTAAAATCATCCGCATACTAACAACTCCAAAGAACTTTTTTAGTCCGGCTTCGACATATTTCGGGTCACGAGATTTATCACCAATGGCAACGCCGGCGGCAGTAACTTTCCCAGCACCGGTTGAGGCAGCGAGAGAGCTGATGCTGTCAGCGATACGAACCGTTCGTTGAAAGTTGGCAATGGCAGCCGCCACATCCACCATAGCATTTTCACCAATGCTCATCTTTCACTGCTTCCTTCAACAATGCCGCTTAAATTAACGACTTCCCCTGAAACCCCACCGATTAACTGGCTTTGCAATCATCTTCCAGATGAGCCGGTGGGCTTCTGGAAGATCGGCGCGACTAAGGCAGGGCGCTTCTGCATCGTTAAAGTTCATCACTTCTACTTTTGTTTCCTGGCCAGACGACACCAAAATTAGGTCAAACGCTTGAGTCAAGGCCGGTCATCACCCTAGAATCCGCTCCTTCCTTTTACGAGTGAGACCAGAAACGTGTCAAAAGTTTCCAGCGCTGATTTTCTTGAGATGAGCCATCCTGTTGCAACGATGAAATGGCAACTTCCCGTGGTGCCGAAAACCACCGGCGGACGTGGCTCACTTTTTGGTGGCGCAGGCCTTGCCGCCGGCATTGTTGCGCTGGAGCAAGCCACAGAAAAACCAATCGTCTGGGCCACAGGGCAATATTTGTCGATTACCCAGCAGCCCGTCACGCTCGACATCGAGGTTCTATTGCCAGCAAAAGGGCGAAACGTAACACAGGGACGCGCTGTTGGTCACCGTGGCGAGCAGGAGGTCATCACGGTACTTGGGGCCTGCGGCCAACGGCCTAATGTTGCAGAAGGAAATTGGTACAAGATGCCCAGCGCACCCAAACCCGAGGATTGTGATGTGCTGGAACGCCATCATGATGGCGACACGATTCATGAACACGTGGATATTCGAATCGCACGGGGTATGTTTGGCTTCTCAGGTGCCGGCGAGCCAAGTGGCGACAACCAATCCCTGCTTTGGGCTCGCATGCCAGGAGTCGAACATGACGCTGGTGCACTGGCAATCGTTGCTGACTACATGCCTTCTGCATTGGGTAACGCCCTTGGCAAGGTCATGAGCTGCACCAGCCTCGACAACACGATTAGAATTGCCAATCACGTCCCAAGTGAATGGATGCTCTGCGAGAACCTGATCGAGCATGTCGGTGATGGCTTCGGCTACGGCCGGGTCAACATGTGGAGCGAGTCCGGTATCTTACTGGCCACCGCAAGCCAGAGCCTGATTGTACGGTTACCCGACTGGTAGCATCAGGGTAAAGCGAACTTGCCCTCACTGTAAACCATCATATATTGATTACCGAGCTTACCGTTTACCTCCTTCAGAAAAGCCTGCATATCATTTTTAGTGAGATCAGAAACCGCTTTCGCCATCTGCATATTGGAATCAAATGTCGTCACACCCTGATCCAGATCTGCCCAATAACGATTTGACCTTTGCGAAATATTTTTGTCTCTCTGGGTGAGCTTCGCGATTAAACCACCCTTGTTCGCGCCAAATTCTTCGTCCGACATTTCGGAAAGCACCCGTTCTTGGGCGGTCATAAATGCCAGAGTTCGGTCCCTGAGCAAGTCGGGGCCAGCAACCGGCGACTGGATGACAAAGCTTATTCCACCACGATCCCTGAGCTGTGTATTAACCGCGGACACAACGTAGCCAAGTTGCTGCTCTGTGCGCAGTGATGAGAAGAAACCGGGTGCTACCAAATGGGTCAGTAGCTTGCTTCTGGCTCTATGCTCAAAGCTAGACTGCTCATCCTGAACGTAGAGCACCATGGAAGCATCATTGTGGTCTATTTTCAGCAACGTCGAGCTCGCACCTTCCAGTTCAACTACCATCGGTGATACCGGTTCGACATCATTTATCCGGACATGTTTCTTTAACAAGCCAGCTAGTTCATCAACTCGGGCTCTCGTCACGTTCCCATGGACCAGGCCCTGGATAGAGACCTCGTCAAGGACGCTATCTCTCCAAGCGGCAAGGCCTGCCGACGTTACGGGCTCTAACGCGCCAATAAGCTGCTCTGAGGTCCAGCTAGAATCGAGAAGCTCATCCTTCGATCGCTGGTAGCTTTGAAGAAATGGTTTGTTCTTCAGGGAGTTTGCAAGGTTCTTGAGTAACTCTCCTTTCATGACATCAAAACGATCTTCCTTAATGTCCAAACTCATCAAGCGACTTAACACTTCTTCAAGCAGCACAAGCTGTTTGTCGTTATAGCCCTCAACAGAGACTCTAAAGCCCCTGGGCGGCGCAGCGACCTGATAACTGACGCCTGCCAGCAACGCCGGATAGCCAAGTGCATTCAGATCATCTTGAACAAGCATGCTATACAACTGAGACTGCGCCGCGTCGGTAAGGGCCGTGAACCCGCCATCGTTACGAAGACTGACGTGAATGACCGCACGGGGCACATTGAACTCTAAGTCAGTATCCATATAGAGTTCGAGTCCGTTTTCCGCTAACACAGGCTTTGGACCAAAAGTGTCCGCTTGCGTCAGGTCCAGTGATTCTGGCAGGAAAGGGTTAGCCTCAGGCAGCTTCAAGGCACTCGAATCAACGGCTGCCACTGAGATCTCACCAAGCTTGAGGTCGTAAGACACGCCAAACCAGGACTCCGTGGATTGACCTTCATAGCCGGGAGATGACAGCGTCATCAAAACGTTGTCCTTCGTTAGCAAGGTCAGGAAAGACCTGATCAGCGAGGCGTCAAATTCCTCCATCAGATAGGGCGCTACCAGGAGGTCTTCGGCCGGGTAGTACTGCAATGCCGGCGCGATCGATCTGACAACATTCATGGCGCTGGTTTTCTCACTGAAGCGAAAAGCAAGCTGAGCAATTGTTGCTTGCTCCTGATAAATCCACGCTTCAATATCCCCACTTTTGAGCAGATCGAGATAGGCAAATAGGTATGCACTGATTTCATCTACATGAGCCGCTCCAGTTTCGGTCAGGCTGATATTGACCGTCATGACGCTATTGCCCTCGTCCATCTGCGACTCGCCAGCCGACAACCCTTCTATCCAGCCCTTTTCGTTAAGCAGCGCATGCAAGCTTCCGGCACCTTCATGGCCAAGCAGGCTGGAGATGTACTGGACTGGCTTTTTCCGATAATAGGTCTGGATTGAAGGCATAGGAAAGGTGTAACCAACCCGGCGGATGTCTTTTAGATTGTCGAACAAGAGCTTCGCCGGCAACTGCCCGGACGTGAAAATAGGCTTATTGATTTTTGACTCTTCAAGACGCCTATTCTTGATGGGCAAGAATGTTTCAGTGACCCATGGTTGCATCTCATCCAGAGTCTCGTTACTCAGCACAACCAGCGCCATCTGGTTAGCAGAATAGTTTTCGTCGAAGAAGGTCAGCAGCGAAGCGTGCACATCACCCTGCAACGTTTCCAGACTACCGATGTTGAATTTGGAGACCGGATGGTCCGGGTTCAACGCCACTTTCTGGACCACAAATGATCGCCAGCCGTCATCCTTCATCTGCAACTGGTATTCAGAGTTCACTGCATTCTTTTCTCGATCCACATACGCCTTCTGTAACAATGGCGAGATAAAGAACTGGGCGAACCGGTCCAGTCCTTCGTGAAACGCCTCGGGCTGGATATCAAAAAAGTAGTTAGTATGATCAGGCGCGGTATAGGCATTGGAGCTTCCGCCATGAGCCTGGACAAAACTAAAGTAGCCGTCAGGTTCCGGGTACTTTTCCGTTCCAATAAACAACATATGCTCCAGGAAATGGGCCAGACCCAATCGCTCTGATGGATCATGAAAACTGCCACGAAAAGCGGTCAGTGATGCCGCTGCCTTATCGGCTTTTTGGTCCGATATCAGGACCACCTTAAGCCCGTTCGTCAATTCCAGATAACGGTAATCACGCGTGTCATTAGGGCTCTTTTCAATTTGCTGAACCGATGTAATTAAAGGCTTGCTAGAACTATTTTCCGCAACCTGAGTGGACTCGCATGAAACAAGGAAAAGGGCGACCGGAGCCCAAAATAACCGAGGAACCTGGAACTTCATAGGGTAAATCCTGAAAGCTGAGCGCACATCATAAAGCACCTTATGAATTGGGGATACTAAGCCTGGAACTTGTCTAACCCTGGTGAGAATATCCACTTAAACTCAACCAGGGGATCAACCTAACGGTTGAACAAACCGGCTTTGCCTACTAACCTTACTTAACGATCGATCATAGAGAAATACAAAATGGCAAATAAAGCAGCTTGGTACTACTTCAGAAAAGGATGAACTACCTGCACCAAAGCATCCAAGTTTTTGGAAGCAAGTAAGGTAGACATTCTTGAAACCGTCATGGCCAGCAAGAAATTGCAGGCGTCTGACGCTAAAGCACTTTTAAGCGACGCCGCTAAGCTAATTGCCATGAAAGGCAAGAAAGTACAGGAGTTTGATGTCTCCGCTAAAGTGGGCAGTGATGCTGTCGAGGCAATGCTCGGCCCAACAGGCAATCTGCGCGCGCCGACCATCAAAGTAGGAGATACCTACCTGGTAGGCTTCAATGAGGATGTTTTCACCTCGGCGTTTGGTTGAGCGGGCAGCAGGGAAAGTGTCGCTTACTCCTGTGAACCCAATTGTCCCTGCATTGATTCTGACCTGCTGCCTGGCTGCCTGCGGTGGGGGTGGCAGTGGCGGCTCAACGCCCGTGCCTGAACCAACAGTCACTACGCCCATTTTAGACCCGACTACTGTGGCGCTACTGGATTCAGTGCCGGGGCCCGGCGTAACCAATCTGGAACCTAAACAATTAACGTCAAGTTTCACCCATCCGGGGCATTCGGACGCCAGCCTTGAACTCAGCAGTGGCTGCAGCGGTTTTGCAGGAACGACGATACGACGCAACCTGTTCGATCTTTCTAGAGCTGATTTCAACCAGATACTGGATCACAAGATCAACTGCGATCTTAATGAGAATTCGACCTATACGGTCACTGCAAAAAGCACACGCAGCAACGAAGCGGCGTCGGTCTCGGAGCTGTTTATTTCTAGCGGCGTGACGAACCCTTCAGGTCTTGCAGTCATCAACCAATTAGACCTGCCAAGAGACACCGTCAATGACATGTTTTTAGGCTATGTTACTGGCGCACTCTACGAGGACCTAGATCTACCGTCAGGAATAGAATCCCTGATCCGTGACCTTATCCTTGATATCGCTGAAGCAAACTGGGGCAATCTGGTAGACCCGGATTCTATTTACGGTGTTACCTCACAGCAGATCAGCTATCTTTCACGACATCCCGATGGATCTCCTTCCACAGAACTCTCCGCGGCCATTACCTTTCCTGTCATCCCACCCGCGAGCGGTTTCGTCGCCAGGGATCGTGTTATTCTCTTAACACACGCTACCGGATCCACCCCGAGCAACCTGAACGATACTGATGCCTGGTACATTCTGGCGAACCTGTTCGCGTCTCGCGGCTACCTTGTTATCGCACCTGACAATTATGGCCGAGGTAGGTCCGGGGGTGGGCCTGAGAATGCGCCGGAAACCTACTTGATGGCAAACAGAACAGCGTTAAACACCCTCGATTTGGTGAACCTGGTGCTTGAGGGCCGTGCCTATGAGGGCGTTTACACCGGATCGAACGTCGCTATCATCGGCTATTCCCAAGGTGGGCATAGCGCCATTGGCCTCTATCTGTTACTCGAAACCCAAGGTCCAGAGAACCTGTCGGTACGAGAAGTCTATTCCGGAGGTGCCCCCCATAACCTCTACGAGACGGTGCGAGGGGTCATGCAGCATCTCGATAGAAGCTGCGAAGATGGCGTCTATTGCCGATACGTGGATGAAGACAGCACTATACCGTTTGCTACCGACCGGATTTTCCCAGGTTTCCTAAGTTACACAGACACCGGGCTTTCACTTGACGACGTGGTGACGGGTGAAACAATCAACCCGGAGTTTGTCACGGCGTTCCTTGGTAACGACCCTGAGTTGGATGATTTTAAAGCAATGTTACAGCTGAGTAGCTTTACGCAAATAGTGTCGGCTGAAGATAACCTTTCAGGCTCAAACGCGCTAGTTCACCTTTATCACTCGCCATTCGACCGACTGGTGCCGTTTGCCAACACTTCAGAGCTGGCTGCTGTACTTGAACCTGCGGTAACCGTCGACTTTCACGAGAACCGCTGCAATTCAGATAGCTACAAGGCTATTTTTAACCTGACAAATAAAGTCGGTGTATTACACACCCTTTGCGGGCTTTCTGTTCTGGATGATGCACTAGCAGACTTTAAGTAGCGCTAGTGGATTTCAGCCTGCCCTTTCCAAGCTTCCCGTAACTTTTCCATATTGAAGCCTGGTTTTTGCGAAGCTTCAATGACAATGTGCTCGCGGGCCATTATCTTTGCGGCTTCTTCAACGATGGCTTCGGCATCTCCCGCAGGAACAACAACGGCGCCATGCATATCAGCATGAACCAGGTTTGCATGACTGACTTCCATTCCATGGACATTAACGTCACCCCCCCAATCAACAACGTTCACAAAAGCATGTGATGGATTGATCATGCCTGCGAGCATCTGAAACTTTTCCTGACTATCGGGAATATCCCGTACGCTGCCATTCGTAACAACACCAAGACAGCCCAGCCCAAAATGAATATTGGTATTCACCTCACCCCAGTAGGCGCCATACCCTGGGGTGTCATCGACATCCTGGACAATCGCGATACTGGGCATCGGCCCACCTTCAGCAATGTATTGATAATATCCATCAGCATCCATCC
>JABIVN010000305.1 GCA_018667205.1 Gammaproteobacteria bacterium
ATTTCATCTGCTGACAGTTCCAGTGTCGTCATTTGGGCAAGGCGATAGCTATAGTAGTTTTCGCCATTGGGAAGTGCCCATACTCCCTGGGATATTTCGGATGCTAACGCCTTGTCTTGTTGTAACCAGGCGAATATCTCCCGATAAGAAGGCATGACTTCACCCTCTAAAATTTCACGCGCCTTGGCTATGTATCTTTTAGCCTGACCGCTACTGATCGAATCATTTTCAACTAGCGCCTCAACCTTGCCTTGAACATCAGCCCAGATTGGCGAACTCCGGGAACCGTCATTAGTATTAAAAGGCACGCCAGAGGTAACTCTATCTATTTCCGCCATCGCGAAGTCGTAGGCGAACGTTGGCTGTCGAATACCCTTCGCTGATGCAGACCGTGCGCGGTCCAGTAACTCGCCAAACACTCGATCGAGCGCTCCTAATCGCGACAAGTAAGCTTCTATATCTGATGCATCATCGACGCGATGGTAATTAATTAAGAAGTTTGGCAGCGAAACATGTGGCCCGCCACGCCCAAATATATAGCCATGCTCTCGAAACGGGATACCTGCATCGGAGCGATCTAGTGAGTAACGCCACATGTCAAAGGATAACTTAGCTTCATGGTTAAGAAGACTGTAATCGAAACTTTGTTCCATTTTGGCGACGCTCTGCCTGCGCCACTGTAGCCGTTCATCGAAGCCCGCCATGCTGTAATCATTAAGACTGTCATAGTCAGATTTATCACCCAAGCGGGTCTTTGTCTGCGGGCTGAAATTAAGCTGTTCGGCATATTGCTCATCAAACCAGATATTCAGGCGGGCGCTCTCCAACCCGGCTGAATCGGCAGTATCGCGTTGAATTTCAGTGTCGATAACGATTGTAGTCTTTGCAACGAATGGCTTATTCAATTCTTGTTTGCTGCAAGCGGCAAGCATCAGCACTAGGAGAAAGAGGAATAGGCGCATGGTTGATCTCACTGGATTCATTAACCTGCGGGATTACAGGCGTTACCTGCCGGCGCTTTAGCGCTTGGCGCACAGACCCGACATCGATCGAAAATAATACTTTTATTATCGCCTGTCCATCGACCCGCAGGAGGCATAGGCTCGGGCTAATATTAATAGGCTTGTAATAGGCTTGGGCTACTATTAATAGGCTCGGGCTTTTCTTTGTTTGCTCTTTGTTTGCTCTTTGTTTGCTCTGACTCGGCGAGCCCGTTCGGTGTCCTCTAACGAATCACTCCCGATTGTCAGCAGCCCTACGCTCGTTTCAAAATGTGGACATAAAATTGCTAAATAGGATCCGGGAAACACTCCTATGCAACCAGACACTTCCCGATCAAAGCGGCTATTTTGACTTACCTTCAGTTTGAGTAAATACTGGCCTTTTCTAAATTAGGTGCCATGGGCTCTATTGTGGTTAGTATCCAACGCACCAAAACTCCAGGTTTCGTAAATGCTTCAGGCATGATGTTCAAGATCTTGATTGGTCTGATGATCGCGATCCCCGAAGTAAGTTCCCGCAGTTACGAAGAGCACGAGATCAAGGCAGCATTCCTTTACAGCTTCGCCCAATTTATAACCTGGGAAACCAGGGCCACGACTGACCAAACTGCCGCGCTAACTGCCGCGCAAACTGCCGCACAAACTGCCGCGCTAACTTACTGCGCTGTTCAGGAGGGACCAGTTGTAAACGCCCTAAAGGAATTGATCGCTGCCAAACAGACAGCAGGTGAGACAAGGCGCTACACCTTGCTAGCAGACTTGTCGAACATCAGACAGTGCCATATCTTATTTTTGGGCGCCGACAACAATAAAAGCGAAGCGCTTCAATTGCGCCTAGAAGAGTCAGTCCTCACTGTTGGCGATTCGCAGGGATTCGTGGCAAATGGCGGCATAATAGAGTTTCGACGCCAGGGTGCTCGTGTACAAGTTCATATAAATTTGGCTACTGCCAGGGCGCAAAGAATACAAATAAGCTCTAAATTATTGAAACTGGCAACCATCTATAACGCCCCTGACGAGGCGAAAATCGATGATTAAACTTATTCAATATCTACCCCTAAAACGAAAAATAACCACAGTCACTATGATCATGAGCGCCATGATGCTGACCTTGTGGTCTCTCACCTTTATCTTGGGCCACACCCTTTTAAAACGTGAGTCGATGGTCCAACATAATTCAACTCTAATCAGGGTTCTGGCCATCAACAGTGCCGCCGCATTAGTCTTTCAAGACCCAGACGCTGCGACCGAGGTACTTTCCGCGTTGACGGCCGACCCGAATGTTTTGTCGGCACAAATTTACACCGCTAATCTAGAACTGTACGCAAGATACCCTGACCAGAGATTACCGCAAGAAGCTCTCTCTTGGCACGGTGTCATGGGTCACACCAAACTGGAGCAGTCCTTAGCTTTGGTTATTGAGGGTTCCGAGACAGTCGTTAATTTCGGAGAGGTTCTTGATGTAAGAGGACCTATCACCCTGGGCGATGAAGTTCTTGGGGTTATTGCCATTCAAATCGATTTACAGCCACTACGAGACGGCTTTTTCAGGATGGCCGTTATCTTCGGCATTTTTTTTCTCGTCTCCCTGGCCTTTAGCTCTTTAACCGCCGGGCTTTTCGTGAGATTCATCATTGTGCCTATCGGTAACCTTGCCGATGCAATGAAAAAAGTTTCCTCGCATGGGGATTACGATCAGAGAGTTAAGGTGTCGGGGGATGACGAACTGGGTTCCCTGAGCGATGGCTTTAATGACATGCTGGAACGGGTTCAAAGTCGTGACCAAAAGCTGGACAAAATGGTTAAAGAACTACAGGTATCAAAAGCTATAGCGGAATCTGCGACCAAAGCAAAATCTGAATTCCTCGCCAATATGAGCCACGAAATTCGCACTCCTATGAATGGGGTTCTGGGTATGACCTCTTTGTTACTCAATACGGAGCTTTCCGTTAAGCAACGAAAGTTTGGTGAAATCATCGAGTTGTCAGGCAATTCCCTGATGACAATCATTAACGACATCCTCGATTTTTCACGGATTGAATCCGGAAAGCTAACCTTGGATATAACAGATTTTTCGATCTACGAGTGCGTACAAGCCACCAAAGACTTGTTAACAAAAAGCGCCGAAAACAAAGGTCTGGGGTTACGCTGCCACATTGCCAAAGACGTACCCCAGATAGTGAGGGGCGATCAGGGACGAATAAAGCAAATACTGATCAACCTGGTCGGCAATGCCGTAAAATTCACTGAGACGGGTTATGTTTCCATTGACGTTTCAGTGGTAAACGATGGTTTAGATACGACTATGTTACGCATAGAAGTCCAAGACACCGGAATTGGCATTGCCAACAATGCCCAACAAACCATCTTTGAAAATTTTTCCCAAGAGGATTCTTCGACAACCCGCCGATTCGGTGGCACAGGCTTGGGACTTGCTATATCAAAACAATTAGCAGACCTGATGGGTGGGGAGCTTGGCGTTGCGAGCGCGCCAGGCCAAGGCTCTCGTTTTTGGTTCCAATTGCCTTTGGCGCTTTCGTATAAAGAAACTCAAAAAACCGTCAGACTAGATATTTTTGATGAATCGCTGGATAAAAAACAGCTTTCAAACTCAAAGCAATATAACGCTCAAATTTTGGTCGCCGAGGATAATGAGGTCAACCAGATTTTTATTCGCGCGGCACTAAATACTTTTGGCTGTAATCCAATCATTGCCAATAACGGCGCTGAAGCGGTAAAGCTATTTTCCGAGACCCCGGTGGACTTGATATTAATGGATGTACAGATGCCAGAGGTTGACGGTGTGGCGGCCACCGCCATGATTCGCGAATTAGAACAGAAATCAGGCGCTGTTCAATCAGTTCCAATCATTGCATTAACCGCCTATGCTATGACGGGAGATCGTGAGAAGTTCTTAAAAGCTGGTATGGACAGTTACTTAAGCAAGCCGCTAGAGATGGAAAAACTTTCATCAGTTCTCGATAAATGGGTAGGTCACCTCGAGGAAAAAGACAACAGGGAACCCGGCCAATGAAATTGACTATTAGAAAACAACTAAGACCATCGCTTTTTTCACTCTGGGCAGGTTTTTCCCTCTCTATCTTCTCTGCTTCAACTTGGGGTCAAAATGTACCTGCAGATCTTCTAAACCTTAGTCTGGAGGAATTGTTCAGCGCCGATATCGGCGACCCAGGTACTGGTGGTGCAAGAAACAAAACAGCGCCCGACACTAAAAGTAAATGGAGTTTTCAATACCGGTTTCAGCAAGCAGACTTTGAGGGCTTTAACAAAGGCAGCGATAACCTTTCCAATGACGAGGTATTGTTTACGCCTGGGCTAGAGCCGCGCACCAAGGATAATTTCCCGGTGGTGCCGACAACGATTACGCAAAAGGTTCATGCACTGGTTCTGGGATACGAACTCAGCGAAAAAATAAGCGTTAGGTTAGCCGTCCCCTATATCGAGCAAAGTACCGATCACATCAGCATTGTTCCCGCTTACGCGGATTTTACTATTCGTTCCAGTGGGATAGGCGATGTCTCTGTTATGGGATCCTACCAATTGGAAACGTCGAGTGAGAAGCACTTACAGATAACCTTGGGCCTAAGTTTTCCCACTGGCTCCATTGACAAGGAAGGGGACACTCCCCGTGCCCCCGGCGATCAGCAGCTTCCCTATTCAATGCAACTGGGGTCAGGTACCTACGATATCCCTGCGAGTATTCGATATTCAGGCATCGGAAACGGATTCGTCTGGGGGACTGTACTGGCCGCTAAAATCCGTTTAGGAGAAAATGATAGAGATTACCGATTGGGTAATCGAGTTTCGGCGGCGACCTGGCTGAGGTTTAACAAGTTAGATTGGGTCAAGCCGTCGATCAAACTGATCTACGAGTATTCAGACAGCATTCATGGCAAGGATACCGATCTGATGGTTCCCGGCCCGTTTCCCTACCCGGCGTCTGTTACCAATCCGGAGATGTACGGCGGGAGTCAGGCTAAATTAATCCTGGGACTCCGAATACCCGTACTATCAAAAGGTAATTATATAGAGCTGGAAGTCGGCAAGCCTTTCTATGAATCCTTAAACGGACCACAAACCCGCGAGGATATTCGATACGGTTTTAAATTTAACCTGGAAATTTGATCACGCTTAATCTGAAATAAGTTGTGTAAATTTCACTGCCTTACTTACCACCACACGCTGGATTTACTGCGTGCGTTTGGGTGATCAAGCTGCCCTCCAACTGAAATCTTGGGGTGTACCTCGGGTTCTACTTATGAAGCCGCCACTAATAGATCAACTAGATCAGTGACCCCGACTGATGTTTTCCAAGGTTCCGGCACTGCGCATATAGGACCATTATTTATGCAGTCTGAAAACCCTCGTAGGCATTTTTCGCCACCGAATCACATTTCTCCACGTATTCAGGAAAACCCAGATAAGGCATGAATACCCGAGGCTTTCCCGGCACGTTCGCGCCCAGGTACCATGAGTTGCAGCCCAGCAATAGCGTCTCGCCAGCCACTTCGTTGACATGATCTACCCAATTGTCCTCTGCCTCTATAGAAGCGTCGATGCTCGCTAGTGCTTGGTCCTGTAGCCAGGCGACACAATCG
The DNA here is from genome assembly GCA_018667205.1 of Gammaproteobacteria bacterium. Taxonomy (GTDB): domain Bacteria; phylum Pseudomonadota; class Gammaproteobacteria; order Pseudomonadales; family Azotimanducaceae; genus UBA9659. The sequence continues at coordinate 5,621 of JABIVN010000305.1, forward strand.
GCAACAAATTCAACGTGCTGTTCGATAGAGGTGATCATATTAGTCAGTACAGAGGGACTCCCCGGCCCGCTGATGATAAAGAAGTTCGGGAAGCCAGAGGTGGTTAGCCCAAGATAAGTTCGTGGCCCTGCTTGCCATTTTTCTTTAAGTTTCAGGCCGTCTTTACCTTGAATATCAATTCTATCGAGCGAACCCGTCATGGCGTCAAAACCCGTCGCAGTGACAATCGCGTCTACCGCGTATTCCTTCCCGCCCGCCCGCACGCCGTGGGTAGTGATCTCTTCGATACCGGATTCTGCAATGTCTACCAGCGTTACATTGCTACGGTTATACGTTTCGAAATAACCTGTGTCTGCACAAATACGTTTGCAGCCAAATATGGTGTCCGGTGACAACGCATCAGCCAGAACGGGGTCCTTTACACGCTCGCGTATTTTCCCTCGCACAAACGCTGCAACAATGTCGTTCGCTTCTTTGCCGACCAGCAGGTCTGCAAAAGTACCGTAAAAGTAAAGTCCGCCCATTTCCCAGCGGCGCTCACACTCCGCGCGTATCTCATCAGGTGTGTGCTCTTCGGCTGTACGCTCGTTGCCAGCCGTATCCCACGCTATTGGCTGGGCGCGGCCATTTGCGCGAAACGCACGGTAATTTTTTTTCACCTCGGCCTCTTCATTTAGATCTTGTGGCCTATTATGCGCTGGCACCGAGAAGTTTGGCGTCCGCTGAAAAACAGTCAGTTGGCCCGCCTGTTCGGCGATAAGCGGTATAGATTGAATAGCCGACGAGCCGGTGCCGATCACGGCTACCCGCTGGCCGCTGAAGTCGACGCCCCCATGCGGCCACCGTCCAGTGTGATACCAATTCCCGGCGAAACTTTCTCGCCCGGGAAACTCGGGATCGTTAGCGGAAGATAGGCATCCGGTGGCCATCACGCAAAAGCGAGCCGATATCACTTCGCCAACCTCCGTGGTGACGTTCCAATGGCTGGCGTCTTCGTCAAAGTGTGCTGAAGCTACACGGGTGTTAAATTGAATGTGAGGGGCGAGTTCGAAACGATCGACCACGTGCTTAGCGTAAGCCATGATCTCTGCTTGCGGTGCATATCGTTCTTTCCATTGCCACTCTTGCTCTAATTCTGGCGAAAACTGATAAGAGTATTGCAAACTGGGAATGTCGCAACGTGCGCCAGGATAACGATTCCAATA
>JABIVN010000306.1 GCA_018667205.1 Gammaproteobacteria bacterium
CGTTACTTATCGTGACTGGCTCGTCCGCCAGAAGTGCCGCAGCAAACATTTTGAGCGCGGAGTTTTTCGCTCCAGACGCGCGCAACTCACCTTTGAGCACCGCACGACCTTCTATCAGAAGTCTATCCATAAGCTATCAGCTGGCCTCTTCCAGAGTTTGGGTGATCATCGAAACCGCATGAACCTCCCCTGATTTGATCCTGTCATCAAGAAGCGCGTATATTTTCTGTTGCCGCTTGACCCGACTCAGGCCAGCAAACGCATCAGACACAATCTTTACGCTCAGTTTGTTGCCATTGGCAACGATTTCAAGCTCGCATTGGGGCAATTTCTCCCGCAATACAGCTTCAATGGCTGTAACATCCATGGACACGACTCGGTTGGGTAGTAAATGCGCGACATACTAGCACGCAGCACCGCTTTCAAAAAACGTTCAGCATCTGAGCAAATCAACTAGTTAGGAAAGCAGGGCCCTCGCCATCAACCTCTTGCTAGCAGATTCAAACCGGAGTGTTCCACCAAGCCCTTCCGTTCAATCAAAATGTTTTCCATCAAAGATCTTCGTCATCCAAAAAGGTTTATCCCCGAATGAGCTAAGTTTCTGCACGAGGGCCAGTTATCGGGTATTTCTTTATGAATCAGCACTCGACAACGAATATCTGAAGTTCGTGCCATACTAGGCTCGTAATAACCCACTGTATTCGCCCGAGGTAACCGAAAAAGCCTTACCATGATCAACCGAGTCATTGTCCTAAGCACCCTGATACTTGCATTCGCCCTAACCATTAACTGGTTCATGACCGAGTCTGAGGAAACTGCAGACTTTACGCCGGGGAATGAACCGGATCTTTACATGTTGAACGCTACTATCAGCCAGTTTGGCTCAGATGGCGAATTACAGCATAGAATTACTGCCAACCGGTTTACACACTTTCCACTGACCGATTTAACAACCATGAAGTCCCCTGCACTCGCACTTGGAAGAACGCAGGACGCTAACCCCTGGGAAATCACCTCCATCGAAGGGCGAATTCTACCTTCGTCAGACTACCGAGAAGAAATCGTTGAACTGTGGAGCGATGTGCTGGCATCGCAATCAGGTAATGGGAGTGCCTTTGTCAATCTCCGGACCAACAGTCTCACGATCTACCCGGCGCGTGATTTCGCTGAAACAGATGAGCAGGTAATCATCACCAACCAGAGCGGTCGAACAACAGCCGTTGGTATGAAAGCTTTTCTAAATATCGGAAAATTCATGCTTTACTCAACACCTGAGCATAGGGTAACAACTCTATTCCTACCCAATTAAGGTCGTTGCAGGATCACGCTTGGTTGAAACTCTCTTTTTTAAGATAGGGCGAGATTCCAAGTAATAAGCTAGAATCTCTTCACATGAAAACATCGCGCATTTTACCTACCCCCTTAAAGTTTGCATTCTACCTACTGACGTTGCTGCCAGTCTTCTCCTTTGCACTTGAAACTGACCGGGATCAACCGATCAGGATTCAGGCTGATGCCGCCGTCGTTGACGAAACGGACGGTTCTTCCGTTTACAGAGGCAACGTCGTTATTACCCAAGGGACGCTGAAAGTTACCGCAGATGAAGTTGAGGTCTTTACTGCTGACAGTGAAGTCATTCAAATTATCGCCTTGACGGATAACGATTCCGAGGGGCTCGCCCATTACCAGCAACAGAGCAATGAAAACATGGACATGGTTGTCGCAGACGCCCGAAAAATAACCTACCTTGTTCAAGAAGAGCGGCTGCATCTGGCGGGAGATGCCCGATTACAACAAGCACAGGACGTGTTCACTGGACAGCTGCTCTACTACGACCTTGGCCGTGGTATCGTAAACCTGAAGTCAAGCGGCGGTTCGGACAAAGTCAATGTAACGATCAACCCCAAAAAGTCCTCTCCCTAAATGCACGTGCTAAGCGCTTCGAACCTTGCTAAGGGCTACCGCGGACACCAGGTAGTCAAAGACGTCTCGATAGAGGTTACCAGCGGCCAGGTAGTTGGTTTACTCGGACCGAACGGCGCAGGAAAAACGACCTGCTTTTACATGATCGTTGGATCAATTAGTCACGATCGCGGCGCAGTGAATATCGATGGTGAAGATATTACATACATGGCCGTGCACGAACGTGCACGCAAGGGCATCGGTTATCTTCCTCAGGAGGCGTCCGTTTTCAGGAGGCTTACTGCAGAACAGAACCTGCTTGCCATTTTGGAAACTCGAACTGATCTGGATCATCAGACGCAGGTTGAAACCGCCAATAAACTCATGAGCGAGTTCCGCATTACTCATATTAAAGATACCCTTGGTGTTTCCCTTAGCGGCGGTGAGAGAAGACGTGTAGAGATCGCGCGCGCACTCACAACCGACCCGGACTTCATTCTTTTAGATGAACCCTTCGCCGGTGTAGACCCCATTTCAGTCTCTGACATCAAAGAGATCGTTTGCCAACTCTCGGCACGAGGTATTGGCGTCCTGATTACCGACCACAATGTAAGGGAGACGCTGGATATTTGCGATAAAGCCTACATCGTCAATGAAGGCACAATCATCGCAGAAGGAACCGCCGAGCAAGTCCTTGAAGACGAACAAGTAAAGGCCGTCTATCTTGGACAGAATTTCAGGATGTAGGGTGATCTAATGGCACTAAAACCGTCCCTTACCTTAAGAATCGGTCAACAACTGCGGATGACACCGCAGCTGCAGCAAGCTATTCGCCTGCTCCAGTTATCCAGTATTGAACTTGAAGCAGAAATTCAAGAGGCCCTGGACTCCAACTTCATGTTGGAAGAAGTAGATCAAGGTTCTACAGACGATGACCACAATGATTCCACCTCAACCGATGATGTTGTTGAGGTCGAACCTGATATCCCTGAACCAGACATTTCACATGACATTTCAGATGACATTTCAGGTGACATTTCAGATGACATTTCGGGTGACATTGCCGGTTCTCCTGACACTGAAGAATTCGACATTCCGAACCCAGAGCTCGATGGTGAAACGGTGCCTGATTTAAGCCAAGAGGTCAGCAGTGAATCGATGTCCGATGAGCTACCCGTGGACACGACATGGGATGATGTCATTGATGAAAATTTTCAGGCATCCACACCGGGGTCTGATTTCTCCGATGAGAACTATCTTGAAACCCTTAATGCCCAAAGCATCACAATCCAAAGCCACCTGATGGAACAAATAAACCTGCTCAACCTGACGGAGACGGACGAATATATTGCACTCTCCCTTGTAGATGGGCTCGATGACAATGGCATTCTGCAAATAGATATACAGGATATTGTAGATTCGGCACCTGATGATTGGGATGTGGAGCTCGATGAGGTCGAGGCCGTCCTTCATCTTATTCAACATCTGGATCCTCTTGGCATTGCATCACGGTCACTTCAGGAGTGTCTTGCCATTCAGCTAAGGCAGTTGCCTTCTGAAACGCCGTCGCGTGACGTGGCAATCGTTGTTGTTGAGCAGCATATCAATCTGCTTGCAGGAAGGGACTACACCCAACTGGCGCGTAAAGTCCGAATCAAGGAAGAACAGCTAAAGGAAGTAATAGAGCTGGTCCAATCGCTTAATCCCAGACCAGGCAGCGAGATCGCACAAGGCACCACAGATTATGTCGAGCCGGACGTGATAGTTTCCAAACAGAGCGGTCGCTGGGTGATAGAGCTAAATCCAAAGTCGGCCCCTAGAATAAGGGTTAACCCCGAGTACTCCGCGCTTATCCAACGAGGCGATAGCAGCAACGACGGAACAAAATTAAAGAATCACCTTCAGGAAGCAAAGTGGTTCATCAAAAGCCTCCAGCAAAGAAACGACACCCTATTACGCGTGTCTACCAAGATCGTTGAGTACCAGCGCGGGTTCCTGGAGTACGGTGAGCGGGCGATGAAGCCGCTAGTACTGAATGACATCGCCGAGGCGGTTGACCTTCACGAGTCTACGATTAGCCGTGTGACGACACAAAAATATATGCTCACACCTTCCGGGTTGTTTGAGTTGAAGTACTTCTTTTCCAGCCATGTATCCACAAATTCCGGCGGCGAAGTCTCTTCCACGGCCATCCGCTCCTTGATAAAAAAACTGGTTTCTGAAGAAAACAGACAGAAACCTCTTAGCGACAGCAAGATCGCCAAACTCCTCGAGGCACAGAACATTAAAGTCGCCCGAAGAACCATTGCAAAGTACCGGGAGCTGCTATTGATTCCACCTTCAAATGAACGTAAAGAATTGATTTAGCAGGACTAAATATCTTTTCCGACGAGTGAACGAATCACGTTATTTTAGGTCAAATAATTCATTGGTACATTAAAATAGAGCTTAAAAGGAACCTCAATCTTTGATTGAAACCTGCAACCCTACTGGAGATGTCTTATGCAATTGAACGTTAGTGGTCACCATGTGCAAGTAACCGAATCGCTTAGAAATTATGTCTCGGCAAAACTCGGAAAAGTAGAAAGGCGATTTGACAGAATCACCAACATAAAGGTCATCCTCTCCGTAGAGAAGCAGCGACAAAAAGCCGAATCGACTATTCATACTTCCGGTGGAGAGATCTATGCAGCAGCAGAGCATAGCGATCTTTACACCGCGATTGATCAGTTAGCTGACAAACTTGATCGCCAGCTGATTAAGAAAAAAGAAAAAAAGAAAGACCATAAACATCGAGCTAAACCCATAAACATCGAAGAAACGTTAGATATTTAACAGCTTTCCCAAATCCGTTCTATACTACGGCCATCGTTTCTGATGGTCGTGATAGATGGATATTGACTCAATTCTCGTTCCGGAGAGAACCCTGTGTTCTCTGAGGGCAAGCAGCAAGAAACGGGCCTTTGAACTGGCCGCGAAACATATCAACCAATCTGTCCCGCGCCTTGAAACTGGTGATGTCTACCGCGGGCTTATTGAGCGCGAAAAACTTGGATCCACTGCCGTCGGCGATGGCGTTGCCATCCCTCACTGCCGCCTTGAAGGCTGTGACACAATTACAGGCAGTCTGTTCGTACTAGAGAATCCGATTGATTTCCTGGCCCACGACGACCAGTTCGTCAGCGTGATGTTTGTCTTGCTAGTCCCTGCTTCTGAAACAACGGAACATCTGGCAACGCTGGGCATGCTCGCAGAACGATTCCAGATAGAAGGGTACCGAAAGGACCTCATAGGCGCAAAGGACAACGCAGAACTTTATAAGCGGGCCCTTGCTTCACTCACTCCAGATATAAAATCACTGAGGAAATGATGCTTTCGCTTATTGTCATTAGCGGTCGTTCTGGCTCAGGAAAAAGTACCGCCCTGAACGTCCTTGAGGACATGGGTTACTACTGCATAGACAACTTACCGGTCTCGCTACTGGCGCCCCTGATTACACGCCTGTCTTCTGCCCTGACTATAGACAAGGTTGCAGTCAGCATTGATGCGAGAAACATCGCCGATGACCTGGTTTTATTTCCAGCCACTATTACAGACTTCGACAGCAAGATCGTCGAAACCACGGTGATCTTCCTGGATGCCGCGAGTCCAACACTGGTTAAGCGGTTCAGTGAAACCAGAAGAAAGCACCCTTTAAGCAATAAGGTAACGGACCTGCGCGAAGCGCTGGAGTTGGAGAGCAGCCTGCTGGATGCGATATCCGATCTGGCAGCTCTGACGATAGATACGACCAGCCTCACGATCCATGAGCTGCGAGACGAAATTAGCACGAGGGTCGCGAGGCAGACACACGAGTTTGCACTCTTATTTCTTTCATTCGCCTACAAGCGCGGGGTTCCAGTAGATGCTGATCTTGTGTTTGATGTCAGGTGCCTACCCAACCCCCATTGGAAACTTGACCTTCGCTCTCTTTGCGGTTTGGACGAACCCGTTCAGGTTTTCCTAAACCAGCAGTCAGAGTTTGTCGAAATGTTTACCGACGTCTCCGAATACCTCAACAAGTGGTTACCCCGGTTTGAAGCTAATAATAGAAGTTACTTAACTGTCGCCATCGGCTGCACAGGTGGCCAGCACCGAAGTGTTTTCATGTGCCAGAAACTATTCGACAACTACCAGTCCAACTTCACAAACGTTCAGGTTCGTCACAGGGAGCTCAGTGGCCCCGCAAACCCCTCCGAGAAAAACCGTGTTTAAGAAAAAACTGGCTATAACGAATAAACTCGGACTTCACGCCAGGGCTGCCTCCTTGTTCGTAAAAACAGCCAGTGCATTTGCCGCAAAAATCAATGTTTCCAACCCAGACAAGGAAGCCAACGGAAAGAGCATCATGTCAATGATGATGCTACAGGCAGCCTACGGATCTGAAATCGACATCTGCATCGAAGGCGAAGACGAAACTGAAGCTATGGCCGCTATTGAAGCGCTGGTCAATGACAAGTTCGGCGAAAGCGAGTAGTGGAACCCGAAGAAATTACCAGGCAATCTGCGGTTGTCCAAATTAAAAACCTGATCGGGTCTCGCTCCAAAAAAGAGATTCAACGACTACTAGATGAACTCGAACCCCAGGACATCGCAGATGTTCTCGAGTCTTCCCCACCCGTTCAGCGCACTATGTTGTGGGAACTGTTCGATGAATCACAGCAAAGTGAAATCATCCAGCACATTGACGAAGACGTTGTACTATCTCTGCTCAGCGACAAGTCTGGTGAACAGATCGCAACTGTTCTTGAACAGACGGATGACGACGACACCGCTGATATCCTTCAACAACTACCAGCCGACCTAATCCAGGAGGTTCTGGAGGCCATGGACGCCCAGGACCGAAGCCGAGTCGAGAATCTACTGGCTTATCCTGAGGATACGGCTGGGGGCATGATGAATACAGATACTATTTCTGTCCGGCCACAGGTTACTTTAGATGTTGTTCTAAGGTACCTGCGCAGACATTCAGAATTGCCATCAATGACTGACAGTGTTTTCGTGGTCAACTCAACGGATGAATTTGTCGGCTTGCTGCCACTGGCAACACTACTTGTTTCTAACCCTTCGTTGACCGTCAGCGAGATGATGGTCACTAAAATAGAAGCCATTCCGGCCGATATGTCCGAACACGATGTTGCTGCAAAATTCGAGCGATACGATCTGGTCTCAGCACCCGTAATAGACCAGGACAACAGATTTTTGGGAAGAATCACTATCGATGATGTCGTAGACGTCATCATCGACGAAGCCGATCATTCTATTTTAGGCATGGCAGGTTTGAACGAAGACTCTGACATTTTTGCGCCCATTGTTAAAACCGCAAAAAGTCGCGCTATTTGGCTTGGGGCAAACCTCATGACCGCGTTTATTGCAGCATCCGTCATTGATGTTTTTAAGGACACCATCGAAAAAGTCGTTGCACTGGCAGTTCTTATGCCTATTGTTGCAAGCATGGGTGGCGTTGCAGGGAGCCAGACCCTGACACTATTTATTCGAAACATGGCACAGGACGAACTGTTTGCTAATAACCTGGCTTGGCTAACCCGGCGAGAGGTTGCCGTAGGCGCCATCAACGGTTGTCTTTGGGCATTTGTGGTCGCCGTTGCGACATCTATATTTTTTAATGACATTCACCTTGGCCTCATTATCGCGGCCGCGTTGATTATCAACTTGCTAACCGCCGCTTTATCCGGCGCTTTGTTACCTAACTTTCTAAGATCGATCGGAATTGATCCCGCTATCGCCGGCACAGTCGTACTAACAACGATCACTGATGTTGTCGGATTCCTGTCATTTCTTGGCTTAGCCACCCTTTTCTACGCATGACTCTCACATGAATAAAACAATAAAAACTGATGCCAATAACGACCCAAGCAAATCACAGAAAAAACGTGACAGGGATGGGTTAAGAGAACTAGGCGACCGATTGACGGCGCTATCTCCTGATCACCTTGCCAAGGTCGACAATGACCAGGTCAGGGAGGCAGTGGAAGCCGCCAGAAAAATCACCAAGGGCAACGCGAGGAAACGCCAGATACAGTACATTGCCAAGCTACTTTCACGGATCGACGTCGACCCAATCAGGAACATCATAGAGACGCTTGACGCGAGCAGTGCAGCCTATATCCAGAAGTACCACCAACTGGAATCCTGGAGAGAGAGGCTGGTTGATGGACATCCCGAGGCGCTGTCAGAAGTGCTGGATACATTCCCGCACGCAGACAGACAACAGCTTAGGCACCTGGTTCGCAAAGCCTGTGACGAACGCAAAACTGGACAACAAACGACTCACTTTAGGAGGCTGTTCCAGTTCCTGAAAGCTCTTTCTGAAGAATAGAGGATCTTGAAAATAGAGGGCCTTGGGTATAGAGGGCCTTGAGAATAGAGGGCCTTGGGTATAGAGGGTTCACGGACTATTCGCGGGAGTTTCACGTACTGTGTTGTTAAAAATAGTGACGAACTGAATATCCGGTTCTTCAATCGAGCCACTAATTTTATATTTCGCGCTACTCATTTGGTTAATCTGGTTCTTAAATACTTTCTGCGCAAGCATTACACCAACTCCCGCTAATGGTCCTGTCGCGACGGCACTGTAGGCTGCATACCATGGCAGTGTGCGCCCAACCGGTAAGGTGACAATCATATCGTTGTCCAGCGTCCTCGTGGCAAGATTCATGCTCCCTCCGACAGTAAACTTACCACCGCTCCCATCGATGACGATAGGTTCCTGAACGACCACTGCACCCTTATCGAACGACATAACACCTTTTACTTCGGTAAACTCAAAGCCATCATCAATAACGTCTGAAAAATCAAGCCTGAACCGACGAGCAAGGGAAGCAAAATCAAATATACCGAGCAGTTTTAGCGCGCCACCTGTTTCGGCCTGCACGAAACGACCAGTACCTTCCAAAATTTCAATTTCACCCGTTACGCTCTCGATATCCACCATGGCGGGGGACCCTTCCCAGCTCAAGTCAGCCGTAAGCTTTAGTCCCTCGCCTTCGATACTTGAGGCGAAACCGAATTTTTGTTGCGCTTCTGACAGGTCATCAATCGCTATGTCGCCTGAAAATCGACTGACGTGTTGGCCATCCTCATACCGCCATTCACCCAGACTTCCCGCGGCCACCTGCACGCCATGCGCAACCACCGCAAGGTCTTCAAACCTTCCCCCGTTTTCAATAGCTCTGTAATTGAAAGACCAATGCCCGAAATCCTCGCCGTCCAGCAATAATTGTCCCGTGCTGAAATCGACATCCGTAACCTCCAACGGATTCACATCGTAAAGTGGGTCTGTCGCACCAATCTCACTTTCGAAATTCAGCCAGTTGAGTTTAACGTTCAACGGGGCATCATCGTCGTCCGGAATCATCACTTGACCGTCAAGCATTTCGTTTCGCAGACCTGCAATCCATTGGTCGTCCCCTCGGGTGACGACCATCTCGACATCGTCCAATGGCTGGTAATACAACAGAAATTCATCAATGCTTAACTCAACCAATGCGACGTTCGCTGCTATCTCATCTTCGATCGACACATCCGAGATCTGGCCAAACGCTTCGGTGACAGTTTCCCATGCCCTAAAGTCCAGGAAAGGTAATTCTCCCGACATCCTGATGGCATCAAAAGTTACCGCTCCGTATGCAGTTGCGCCGAAATGAACTCTACCACCAGTGGCGATGCCATCCTCAATCTTCAACGAAGCGTTTATATTATCGCCCATCGACAAGTCGATCCGATAACCCGGTTCGTTAAAGGTTTGTCGGTACCTAAATTCATGGACTGCATCCCTAACGGGTTTTGACAGGGGCTCCGGAAGATCAACCACCACTCCTGTTAAATCAGAAAACGCTTCGACATAGACTTTGTCCATGACACCGCCATAAGGAACATGGATTTCTGTCGTATAATCAAAAACACCGCTCGCTCGGCTGAGCAGAATCTGATCGGACCATTCATAAAGGTCCGGCACGTCTATGGAACCATCAACGTGAACTACTATCTCTCCACCCTCGCCATAAAATTGGTTTGAAATCCTGCCGCTGATCCCACGGCCAAAAGTCATCCCCGTAAACCCGGAAGAGCTAAGCCCACGCTCATTGCTATAGCGAATATCTCCAGTCAGCCGGGCAACACCCAAATCAAAATCAGGCATCTGTAAAACAGCATTTTCGATGCTAACCAAAACATCAGAACGTACTTCTTCTTCACCCCGGACACCAATTGGAACCTCGATCTCGACAATAGCCTGCATCTCACCCTCAGCAGACCATTGGTCAGCCATATTAGCCGTAGTCTCCGCAAGCGGCGTTTCTTGCAAGGTACGAATTGCATCTCCGAACGGTCCCGTCAAAAGGGCCGAGACCATCACAGAGTCAGCCCGCCCTGTGTCTGGAATAAGAACCAGTACGTCAATATTCGCGACATCGCTGGAATAAACCTTGCCAGTTGCGTCATTCGTAAGCACCTGGTGGTTGTCAATATGAATGGTAGCCGAAAGGTCAGTTACTGACGGCCAATCGGGATGATATTCAACCTCTGTGTTTTCGACCTTAAGGTAGAAATCATGAGCCTTTCGAACTATCGGAGAACCCCTGAACAGTGCGCCATGTACGGTCACACCGGCTTCATTTGATCGCCCTCCCTTAACTGCTGATTCGATCCATGAACGTAGGTTTTCAGGTATCGGCTTGGGGATATAGGCATCGACTGCTAACAACTCAACATCTTCTACACCGATTGTTAAGCCCCATGTCTGGAGGTCCCTGCTCGCGGGCAGGTTCATAGACAATTTCCCGTAGGCTGAAAGATCCCCCTCTAACATTTCAATTAGCCCACTGGTCACGGAGACACTATCTTCGCCGATCCGATAAACCAAACGCCCTCGGCCAGAGTCAAAGCTCCAGGGTGAATCGAACATGTTTTCAAAATTCATTTCAAATTGATCGTTGTCAATATCAAGGTATCCCCGATCGGGTTGCAACGACACAAAACCGTTTAGTCGATCAATCGAGGGGATTCCCAAATAAGCTTCGACAGAGAAGTCGACAATACGACTGACCAAATGTTGATTCCCGTCGCCAGGCTCTGAAGTGAAAAGCAGGTCCTTTAATTCACCATTAGGGGATAAAGACAACAGCGCGTTTGACAACCTCTCGGGCAACAACGCTTTTTGACCTGCAAAAGCGATTACCCGAGTAAGTGCAGAAACGTCCACAGAGTCAAGTTGACCTGCCAGGGATGCCCCTAAAGGCCCTGAGTCTATCGCGAGAGCAATATTATCGAGCTCATATTCGAACGCGCCCTGTCTTAGCCGAACGTTTGGAATCGACAAGGTACCACGACCAATAGACGCCCCGTGAAATCGGAACCTTGCTGTGGCCTCATCCAGCACGTTGTGGCTTTCGCCCTCCAAGGAGACATTAGCCAACTCGATTACACCCGTCAGGTCTAAGGAATCGGGTTCGAGCGTCAGCCAGATTTTAGTCGTTAGCTTGGCTGCAGACAATCGTCGTCCCGCGAACTCGACAGCGGGTGTCAGACCTTCAAGATCAATTTCCGGTGCTTCAAGATAAAGCTTGGAGATGAAATCGGATTCCCTTAAGTCTCCCTGATAATAACCGAATAGGCTCAATCGATGACGCAACGTCGTACCGTCAGGTTGTTCCCTTTCCAGAAAAAGAGGAAAAGAAACCTGCTTCACTTCATCTACAACGCTAACGATCCAGGGCTGCCCCAAATCCGATACAAGTCGCATTTCTAATTTAGGCCCAATGAGCGCAAGGTTTAGCCCCTCCACCTTTAGCGACTCAAGATGTGGCAGGGAGTCAAGTATATAGTCTACATTTAAGGTCCCGTCCCCGCGCCTAAAACCCTTTACCCAGAAGCCCTTTTCGTCCTGCTCAATTGCGAACCTGATACCAGAAATCTCAATTTCCGTCACAACCGGGACACCACTCATCAAGCTTCGGACAGAATCAACCCTAAGGACGAGCCTATCTATATCAAGGGCAGGTTCGCCAAGTGGCTTTACGGATATGTCTCTAACAATGAAGCGTGGGTCATGTACCCGCCAATCTCCTGCGATAGCACCAATCTCAACGAAGTCCAGACCACTGCTTTGAAGGTAATGTTCAATTCGATGCTGATTAGTTTCAACCCAGAGCGCAGCCAACCGGCCAAGAGACAGGTACACGGCAGCGATCACCAGTATTCCAAGCACTAGCCACAGGCTGCTTCTGAAGAACCCTTTCGTGATTCGAAGCAGCATCTACTTAGCCTGAGCCCTCTCGATAATAGAGATGACAATGTCGTATTGCTCCTGGGTGTACCCTGGCTCAACCTGGCACGAGATGTCAGCATCGAGTAGTTTTGCCAACTCTCGGACATTCTCAGCCTGCTCATCTATCAGTCTGTCGACAACCGTTTGTGAAGCCATAATGAGACATTCTTTGCCTGTTACGTCCCTTGCCTTACGCTGCAGCTTTTTGAATATCTCTAGGCAAACAGACTCAGCGGACTTGATAAAACCACGACCATCACAAACCTCGCAGGGTTCACAAATCATTTTTAGCAAACTCCCATAGGCCCGCTTACGCGTCATTTCTACTAACCCAAGCTCTGATATTTGGGTGACATTGCATTTCACACGGTCCGATTGCTGTCCTTTCTCCAGCATACGAAGCACCTGACGCTTGTGTTCCTCGTTGACCATATCAATGAAATCGATAATCACAATACCGCCAATATTACGCAGCCTCAGCTGTCGTGGTATTGCCGAGGCAGCCTCAAGATTAGTTCGATACATTGTCTCCTCAAGGTCTTTTTTACCCACGTATGCGCCGGTATTAACGTCAACCGTCGTCATCGCTTCGGTTTGGTCAATTACCAGGTAACCCCCAGACTTCAGCGGTACTTTCCGATCAAGGGCAGCTTCAATCTGATCATCCAGTTGGTGCATATCAAACAGCATCAGATCTGATGGTATCTCCTTGAGGCAACTTTCTTTTTCAGGGATATAGTCAGACAAAAATCTGCCAAGGATTGTGTGAGTTTCCGCATGATCAACCAGGATACCGTTCGTGTTTGTATTAATGATATCTCGCATCACTCGCAGTGGCAGAGGCAGGTCTTCGTAGACAACTTCAGGGCTTTTGGCTGCTAATCCATCCCTGTAAATGCCTTCCCATCGACTTCGGAGGTATCCGGCATCCTTGATGATATCTTCACTTTTTGCGTTTTCTGCCGCAGTCCTGACAATAAACCCCTCGTCGCCGTCACTCAGGTCCTCGAGAATAGCCGCAAGTCGTTTACGTTCATTTTGATCTTCGATTCTCTGAGAAATGCCACTATGGGAACTACCAGGCAGATAAACAAGATATCGCGATGCGATAGAGAGATTACTGGTAATCCGCGCGCCTTTACTACCGATTGGTTCCTTGGTTACCTGCACCAATAGTTCCTGACGATCATATAAAAGGCTGGCAATCGCTGGATGCTCAACACCAGGCGCCTTGTCAAAAACCTCATGCCCATCGATAAGATCCGTCACATGCATAAATGCGGCCTTCTCTTGTCCTATATCAACGAAAGCACTTTGCATTCCCGGAAGGATACGAACCACTTTCCCTTTATAAATATTGCCAATACTGCTTTTCGTCTCAGTTCGCTCTATAAAAACTTCCTGGAGTAAACCCTGCTCGACGACCCCTACTCGAGTCTCGTTCGCAGATACATTGATGAATATTTCTTCAGCCATCTCGCCTGCCTTAACCTAATGAAGATTCTTTCTGTCCGAGACAGTCAATAGAAAAGTCTCTTAGCATCAATATGGTTTCGCTAAGCGGTAAACCAATTACGTTTGAATAACTTCCGGTAAGCGTCTCCACGAATGCCGCTCCGGCCCCCTGTAAACCATAAGACCCCGCCTTATCCTGCGGTTCGCCGGTTTCCCAGTACCAGGCTATTTCTCTTTCATCCAGCTGCCGGAAGGTTACTTCAGTTCTGACACAGAAGGTCTCCGTTCTGGACCCTCGACAAATTGAAACACCTGTTAAAACGTCATGCCTCGTCCCCGAAAGTTCATTTAAAATTTGCACGCTATGTTCTTTTGATTCCGGTTTCCCCAGTATGTTCCCGTGCAACACGACAGTCGTGTCCGCCGCAAGAATCACCACTTTACTGTCGTGTTTTCTCGCGACCGCCTGTGATTTTTTTTTAGATAGCCGAGTAACATAAACCTCCGGTGCTTCCCCTGTTAATAAGGATTCATCCACATCCGGCGGTTCTACCCGAAAAACAATTCCCAGTTGCTCAAGCAAAAGCTTCCGCCTTGGTGAGCCACTGGCAAGAATCAGATTAGCTGTCATGTCATCCCAACTCCCCGACGAAGGAATCTAAGTATCAGAAACACCCATGGCCATAAGAATGCCCCAGATAAAGCCGGGAGTAGATACCACAAACTCCAGTTTTTAAGACCGGCAATACTCTCGATCCAAAACCCAACCAGTTCATTGACGCCAAGAAGCGCGAAAAGAATGCTCGCCTGTTGCCACACCGAAAACATTCTAAGCCGCTGGTAAAGACTCGCTGCAACATAAGCGATCAAAACATAAGACAACGCATGCTGGCCTATTAAACTGCCAAGCAATACGTCCACGACAATACCAGCCAACCAGGCAGTGAGAATGCCAACCCGATGCGGCAATGCAATGATCCAGTAAACAAGGACCATCGCTACCCAGTCAGGTCGAAGAAATCCCAGTTCTACAGGAGCAAATTGAGGCATCGGTACCACTGCGAGCACCATGCCTACAACGATCGTAATCCAAATGACGACCAGTCCCCCGGTCTTTTCGTCACCCACCGCGTTTCCCACTCTTTTCAAAACCGGTGTTCGCTTTTTCTAAAACCCTAGACTCTGTAAACACGAGCAAAACGTGACTGGACCTATCCAGTTGCGCATTTGGCTTCGCAAGAACTTCCGCAAATGGCTTTCCTGGCTTGAAATCCACCCTGTCAACAACGCCAACGGGGTAACCCACTGGAAAACGATTGCCAAGACCCGAAGACAGCAACTGATCACCCACCTTTATATCTGCCGTGGAGCTAACATGAAGCAACTCCAGTCGCTGGCCAATGCCGGTACCCTGAGCGATAAGCCTAAGATTATTTCGGAGAACCTGTACTGGCACTGAATGTCGCTCGTCGCTGATTAAAAGAATGCGACTACTGAAAGGAGTCACTTCTACTACCTGCCCAACCAACCCTCGCGAATCTAGAACGGGTTGTCCAACAAACACAGCATCTTCTGCGCCCTTGTCTATGACCACTTCCTGTTCTTCAGGGTCCGGGTTAACGCCGATAAGTTCCGCGACCAACACGTTGTCTTGAAGTTTAGCGGCTGACCCGAGTAGACCCCTGAGACGATTATTCTCTGATGTCAGCGCTGCCATCTTTTCAGTCTTAACCTTAAGAAAAATCAGCTCGCTTTCCAGCCCGGTAATTCGACCACGCAGGTCTTCACGTGAACTAAAAATATCCTCGATGCCACGAGCGCTGCGATTTGGGAGGTCAGCTGTAACGACAATAGGTGTTGTGACAATGGTAAGTGCAGATCTCGAGCCATCCAGCCAATTGGTAGTGTGATCTACAAACACAAAAACAAGCGAGAGTAGGCCAAGACCGAGCAGCTGGTAATCAAGCGTGGTTTCTTCTAAGAACAGTGCTTTGATTCGGTTTACCTCGAGGCATGAGAAGTTGCGCACCAAATCGGGGGGGCTTCTCCGTTGCCGGTCGTCCAGGACTCCGGGGGGTTATTGAATAGAAAGTACGTCGCTGTCTGCTTTTTCGTCCATCAATTCCAGCGCTCGACCACCACCTCTGGCGACACAGGTAAGTGGATCTTCTGCGACGATGACCGGTAATCCGGTTTCACTCGACAAAAGCCTGTCTAACTCGCGCAGCAACGATC
>JABIVN010000307.1 GCA_018667205.1 Gammaproteobacteria bacterium
CTCTTTGAGCTGGATCTCTGAATAGTTTTGTTTCGTATAGATCACTCTGTTCTGGACCTCGTGATCATCAAGCACCAGGATAACCAGCACTCGATTGGCGTTCAGGCTTAGAAAATCAACATGCCGAAGGGTCACTTGGTCACGCTTGGGAATGGTGACAAGTCCAGTCATACGGGTGAATTCAGAGAGAATCCCCGACGCAGACTCCACCAGCTCCTTTGAAGACATATCCGGGTCCAGGCTTCGGTTAAGGCTGGCAAGGTCGTGCATGTCAATCTGATTGACCTTGATCAGAGTATCCACAAAGAGCCGATACCCAAGCGCCGTTGGGATACGACCTGCTGAGGTGTGCGGCGAGCTGACGTAACCCAGCTCCTCAAGATCCGACATGATGTTACGAACCGTTGCAGGGCTCACCGAAACGCTCGCTGAATCAGCGAGTGTTTTGGATGCGACGGGCTGGCCATCCAAGATATATTGCTCGACCAGGGTCTTAAGCAATATCCGTGACTTTTGGTTCAATGAGCCTGGATTGGACATTAGATCTGCCTCAAAGGGGATTAGATACTAACCAAGGACCGGCAAGTAGACAATTGTCTGTTGGGCTAGAAATCCTAGGACAGTTCAATTACATGCCCTCCTGAGCGCTTTTCAATTGCCAGACTGAGTGAGATCAGGGTTAAATAGGCAGGTGCTAAGCCATTTATCTATTAACTCATTGACCCTGGTTGACCAGCTCGAACTGGAGTTCAGCAAAGGGATGAGCGTCATTACGGGCGAAACAGGCGCCGGCAAGTCTATCTTGCTTGGCGCGCTTGGCCTGGCCCTGGGTGATCGGGCAGACAGTTCCCTGATTGCGCTTGGAGCCGCAAAGACCGAGGTCAACGCTATCTTCGACCTGAAGGGGCATGCAGAAGCATTAGCCTGGCTAACAGAACGAGCGCTCATCGATGGCGATCAGTGCATTCTTCGTAGAGTTGTCTCTCGTGACGGCCGATCACGCGCTTTCGTTAATGGCAGCTCAACCACCCTGAATGAGCTGAAAACGCTGAGTGAGATGCTGCTTGATATCCACTCCCAGCACGAACATCAGTCCCTCTTAAAGAAAGAAACACATGAACGAATGCTTGATGAATTCGGCGGACTTACCCCGCAAGTGTCAGAGGTAAGAACGCGATTTAAAACCCTGAGCACAGCCCGAGACAAACTCTTAAAAACACGAACGGACGCCGAAGAGCAATCTGCCCGGGTTCAACTACTCAGTTATCAGGCAGAAGAACTCGCGACGCTGGCGATCCAGCCGAATGAAACCGCAGAGCTCGAGCATGAATTAAAACGGCTCAGTTCATCGGGTGAAATACAAGAAAAGCTGACCGAAGCATTAGCACTTTGTAACAGAGAAAGTAACAGCAGCGCATCAACTCAACTGACTCGCACGCTAAGCCTGCTATCGAACATCGAAGATCATGCGATCGGACCGATCGTGGAGATGCTAGCCAGCGCCTTGATTCAACTTGACGAAGCCACGTCGGATCTCATGTCAGTAAGCGAGAAGTTTGAGACAAATCCTACAAAACAGCGGGAAGTTGAAGCCCGGCTAAGTGAAATCTATGAGATCGCCAGAAAACACAAAATCCAGCCTGATGCCCTGGCGACGCTGACAAGCCGTATTCAGGATGAACTTGACCAGATACTCAATGCAGAAACAGCGATCAAAGAACTCGAGCAACAGGTAGCCACCGCAGAGACCGAATACCTGGGCCTAGCCGAAAAACTGACCCAATCCAGACGGGTAAAGGCCAAGCGATTGCAGCCAGAAGTCACAAAAGGTTTACAAGGCCTTGGTATGAATGGCGCAAAGTTCGAAGTGTCACTGCAGGGATCACCAAGCTGGTCACAGACTGGCATAGATGATGTTGAATTCAGAATATCTACTATCCCAGGTTCCCAACCAGGCTCTTTGGCCAAGATAGCATCTGGTGGTGAACTCTCTAGAATCAGCCTCGCGATCCAGGTCATCACCGCCAGGACATCGCGAACGCCGACGCTGATCTTTGACGAAGTTGATGTCGGGGTCGGGGGCGCTACTGCTGAAGTCGTCGGTTCACTGCTTCGCAAATTGGGAGGCCACGCCCAGATTATCTGCGTCACTCACCTACCCCAGGTGGCGGCTCAGGGCCACCAACATTACGTGGTCGCAAAATCGACCACTAAGAAAAGCGCGTCAACGACGGTCGTTCAGCTTAACGAGGAAGAAAAAATTGATGAGATCGCCAGAATGCTCGGTGGCGTAGAGAAAACTGAGCTATCGCTTGCCCACGCTGAAGCCATGCTATCGGGCGTCGAGCCCCCGATACAATAAAAAAGTATTACCCTACGAAGCGGGCTCTTGGCTTCTTATTGTCGACACTCCGGGCACAATCCATACATATTTAGGTTGTGGTCCGTCAGTTCAAACCCGAGTTTATCGGCAACTTTCTTCTGGAGTTGTTCAATTTCATCGTCCGCAAACTCTTCTACACGGCCACACCTGACACAAACAATATGGTCGTGATGCTTATCGGAGGACAGCTCAAAGACAGAATGACCACCTTCAAAATTGTGCCGAACGACCAACCCGGCCTGTTCAAACTGCGTAAGTACTCGATAAACAGTCGCCAGACCTATTTCTTCGCCATTTTGTAGCAACAATTTATAGACATCTTCAGCGCTGACGTGATGTACTTCTGAGCGATCAAGAATTTGCAATATCTTGACTCTTGGCAGCGTTATCTTCAGACCGGCGTCTTTAAGTTCTTGGGATTCGGCAGGCATCGTCGTTAACTGGTTTTCAGTACGTGGTTAAATATAGGTGAGTTGAGCATAGGTGGGTTATCATCTTGAGAATAAAAGCCCCCTCGAGGCGTAAAATAAAGTATGGTTAATTTAATAGCCAATTGAAATAGAAAAAGCGTAGATAGTCCATTGATTCGAATTACTGTAGTCCTACTTCTTGTTGCTGCCCTAACAGCCTGCTCTACATTCAGGTTTCCTGGTGTACACCGGATTACCATACAACAGGGAAACGTCGTTACCCAGCAGATGGTTGACCGGCTAAAGCCCGGCATGACCAAAAGCCAAGTGAACTTTGTGTTGGGTAATGCCGTCATTGACGACCCACTCGAGGCAAACCGATGGGACTATGTGTATTCTATTCAGCTCCCCAATGGGAACGTTATCCGAAAAGTACTTTCCGTCTATTTCGTTGATGAACGCCTGTCCCATTTTATGGGCGATTTTATCCCGACAGACGAATACGACGCCTTCGTCAGGGCAGCCAGCAATGCCTAGATATAGCGCCTAGATATAGAGCCTAGATATCAGAGCCTAGATATCACGCTGCTTCTTTGCCTGGGCCTCTAGCTTCGCCTGGATCTCTTTGTTTGCCTGAGTCTCTTTTCTTGCCTGAGTCTCTTTTCTTGCCTTAGTCTCTGCCCTCTGGCGCCTCGCGTCCATTGCATTGGTAATCAGCGAACGATAAATCTGAACCCTGTCACCTGACTGAACCACGTAATCTCGCGGCTTCACTTCGTTCCACACACCAACCGGCAGCATCGACAGGTCATAACCCGGAAAATGCGACTCGATACAGGACAGACGAACAACATCATGGATTACGGTGCCTGACGGGACTTCGAGCTGAATCACTTGCTGCTTTTCCGGCACCGCAAAGACGACTTCGATCACAACCGTCTGGTCAATCATTACTGTATAAAGCCTTTGCACGGTCACAGAATGCCTCAACAAGACCATCTGCCACCTGCTCAAAAACCTTCCCAAAAGTTGCGTTCAGCATTCTAGAATTGAAATCAAACGTTAAGTTCATTTCAGTCTTGCAGCCATCGCTGCCTAATTGACTGAATAACCAGTAACCATTAAGCGAGGTGAACGGGCCCTCCACCAACTGAAGGTCAATTCTTTCCTTACCTACCAGCTGATTCCGCGTCGTGAACTGCTGGCTGACACCAGCTTTTGTCAAAGTAAGCCGGGCAATCATTATTTCCTGGGAAGATTCGATCACTTCGCTCCTTGAACAAGCCGGAAGGTACTCCTGGTAAGACGCCACATCATTGACAACATCAAACATCTGTCTGGCTGAGAACGGTAACAGGGCGGATCTGGAAATTTCTTTCATGAGGGCCCATCAACCCACGAAGGTCATGACGAACACAACAAAAATACAAGCAGGTGCAATAACGCGCATCAACACGCTGAGCAGCTTGATCACAAATTCCGGCGTCCCATCGAGTTGTTCAGCCAGCATTTTCTTGTCAAGAAACCAGCCTGCAAACAAGCCGATCAAAATCCCACCAAGCGGCAAAATGACGTTGTTGGAGACGAAGTCCATGGTGTCGAAAAAGCTTCTGCCGGGCAAAAGAGTGACATCGGACCAGATGTTGAATGAAAAAGCGCTCCCAAGTCCTAATAGCCAGGCAAGGCCGCCGACGATCATTGCGCCGGTTCTCCGTGAAACTTTAACCTTTTCAACCAGCCATGCGACTGCAGGCTCCCCAATAGAGATTGCAGAGGTGATCGCCGCGAAAGAAACCAGAAGAAAGAACAGCGTGCCGAACAAATGGCCACCGGTCATTTGGCCAAATGCGAGCGGTAGGGTAATGAACATAAGACCCGGTCCTGCCGATGGCTCAAGCCCGTGGGCAAAAACGATCGGAAAAATAATCATGCCGGATAACAGTGCAACCGCCGTATCCAATAACGCAATCGTCACGGCAGAACTCACAATGGACGCACCTTTCGGTAGATAGGCCCCATAAGCCATGATCGCACCCATGCCAAGGCTCAAGGTAAAGAACGCCTGCCCCATGGCAATCAACATCGACTCACTCGAGAACTGATCTGTTTTGAAAGCAAACAAAAATGACATGCCCTCAATGAAATGCCCACTGCTTATCGCTGCCCAAAGCACGAGCAAAATCAAGAGCACAAATAACGCAGGCATCAGGTATTTCACGGCGGTCTCTAAGCCTTTACCTACGCCCCGCGCCGTAATAAACGTGACTAACAACATAAATAGTGAGTGCCAACCAACCACGGCCCAAACATTACCGGTAAAGCCGCTAAACGCTGCGTTCGCAAAGTCACCATCAGCCCCTACAAAGACACCACTCGCCATGTCAAACAAGTACGCCAGTGACCAACCCGCAATGACTGAATAAAAAGATAAGATCATGAAACCTGCTATGGCACCCATCCAGCCAATCCCCTGCCAACCACCCCAGGCTCCGGATTGCGCCGTCAGGTCCTGC